>JBDHGR010000400.1:0-6311 GCA_039589815.1 Gemmatimonadota bacterium
CACCGGCACCTACGGGGTCCTTTCCTATGGAGTATCCCAGCGAACGCACGAGATCGGGGTGAGAATGACCCTTGGTGCAAACAAGAGAAACGTCACGAGGCTTTTCCTCATCCGGGCCGGTGTGTTGGTGGGGATCGGCCTCGGCGCCGGATTCCTGGGAGCCTGGGGAGCATCCCTACTGACCAGGAGCATGGTCTTTGGCATCAGCCCCATGAGTCCTGCTCACATGGCCCTGGCCGGAGGGGTGATGTGTCTCGTGGCACTTTCCGCCACCTTCATTCCGGTGATGCGGGCGACGACCGTGGATCCTCTGGAGGCTCTGCGGATTGAGTAGGGGCCGCCCTCTGTAGGAAACCTGATCAGAGGGCCGGTTTGCCACCGGCGCGGAAGCCGCACAGAGGCTATACTGACGGCAACCAATCCCTCGACCGTCAGGAGAGCCCTATCATGGCCCGCTTCTCCCGTGTTCGAAGCCTCTTCGCCGCCTCCCTCCCTCTGGGACTGCTTCTCTTCATAACCGGACCTTCTCCGGCACCAGACGTGTCGCTGAAGCCCGGGGACCAACAGGTCCAATTCTCGGACCGGCCCTGCACCGAATGTTGCACCAGCCTGCTCGTGGGACGGGAAGCGTCGATGGACGGCTCCACCATGACCAGCCATTCCTGTGACTCGGGCACGGATCGGACCTGGATCAAGCTGGAGCCCAGAAAGAGCCATGACCCGGGATCCATGGCCGCCCTGTGGTATCAGCCGAAACGAACCAGGGGACCCGATGATCCCGACCGGGTCCCGGTGGGAGAGATCCCGCAGGTGGCCGAGACCTACAAGTTCATGGACGCTGCGTACCCAGCCATGAACGAGCATCAGTTGGCCATCGGAGAGACGACCACTGGCGGGAAACGGGAGCTGAGGAGCACCGACGGTCTCATCGACGCCCCCGAGCTGTATCGGTTGGTGCTGGAGCGAGCCACCAATGCCCGGGAAGCGATCCGGATCGCAGACGAGCTTACCAAACAATTCGGGTATAACGATTGGGGCGAGTGCTTCACCTTCGCCGATCCGGGTGAGGTCTGGTTCTTCGAGATCCTCGGCCCGGGGCAAGGAAAGATCGGCGCCGTATGGGCAGCCGTACGCCTTCCCGACGACCACATCGGTGTCAGCGCCAACTCCCACAGGATCCTGGAGCTGGACCTGAGCGATCCCGAGCATTACATGGCCTCGGACAACGTCCACTCTCTCGCGGAGGAGATGGGGTGGTGGGATCCGGAAAGCGGAGAGGAATTCCGCTTCGCGTACGCCTACGCCGACCGGACCAGCCTCTACTCCCGCCGACGTGAATGGCGGGCCCTGAGCTTGCTGGCTCCTTCTCTGGGCCTGGATCCCAACTCGGAGAACTACCCGCTCTCCGTAAGGCCGGACCAAAAAGTCACGGTCGGAGACCTGCTGGACATCTTCAGGGACTATTACGCCGACACCCCGTACGACATGACCCGCCGCCTGGTGGTGGACCGGGACGGGGAGGCCGTGAAAAGTCCGGTGGCCAACCCGTTCATGAACGCTGAGCTTCGGGAGCTTCTGGGGGTGGAACGGGAGCGGACCATCGCGTCGCCGACTGCCACCTACCTCACCATCACTCAATCCCGGGAGTGGCTACCTGATCCCATAGGAGGTCTCGTACACCTCACCTCCCCTTCTACATCGGGATCTCGCAGATGCCGGAATCCTACATGGTTGATGGTCGGCGGGAGTTCAGCAGAGACTGCGCCTGGTGGGCATATCGCCGAGCGAGCAAGCTCTCCTACTTCCGGTACCAGGAGATGGCGCCGGTCCTGAGGGAGGTCTGGGAACCGCTGGAGGAGGAGCTCTTCGCCAAGCAGGCTTCTTTCGAAGAGGAGGCCCTGGCCCTCTTCAAGCGAGATCCGGCAGGGTTGGAGGCGTTCCTCACCGACTACTCGGTGGGCCTGGCAGACAAGACCGCGGCAAGGTACTGGGAGCTGGGGGATCAGCTCTGGGTCCGCTTCAACAACCGGTTCTAAGGAGCGAGCCCCTGGGCACGCCGTTGACGTGCCCAGGGTCCACCTCAAAATACGGTCTATCCTCTCCCGCCAAGCAACCTGCCAAGGAGGCCTTTCCCGGCGTCGGCGATGTCGCCGGCGTCCAGTCCGTCCCCCTCGTCGTCCAGCAAGCCACCGAGCATGCCCATGGCGCCAGGGGCCATCTCCTTAGCCCTTTGGCCCTCACCGGAGAGCATTCCTGCGAGGGCTCCCACGTCCATACCCTTCTGACGCTTCTCCCTACCGAGCGCGCCCATCACCAGAGGGGCCAACATGGGCAGGAGCCCAGAGATCGCGCTGGAATCCATGCCCGTCTCCTTCGCGACCGCTGATTCGACAGCTGGTCGTCGGCCACCCAGAGCATGCTTGAGGATCCCCTCCCCGACCTTGGTGTCCCCGCCACGGCCCAGGAACCCCTGCACGTCATCCAGGATGCCTCCGTCGTGGTCCTTCTCCAGGGCGTTGGCCAAGGCGGAAGCACCCTCTTTTCGCCTGGCGTTCCCGGCCAGAGCGGCCATGAGGGCTGGAAGCGCTGCTCCGATAGCCTTCTGAGCCCCTGCCTGGTCGGTTCCGAGTTGACGGCCGATCTGGGCCGCGGAGTCCCCGGCCAGTTGGTTCTGCAACATGTCCAACAGTGACATCACATTTCTCCTCGCTTAGAAGTTCGCCACGATGGCCACGGTGAACACAGTGTCCACGTTCCCGAGGGGGGTCAGCACCTCGCTGTCACCCAGGGGAACGGATGTAAGAGCAGGGTCTTTGTCGTAGAGTATCTGCAGGCTGGTCTTTAATGCCAGCCGCTCAGACATAGCCACGGCCAGGGAATTGGTCCAATCTGCCCTAAAGTCGTCACTGGTGTTCAGGTTTTGATCCACCACCAGGGCGCTGGCCAAATCCGCAGTTTCGGTGAGTTTCCTGAAATAATCATAGGAACCCCTGAGGCCGAAGAACGAGTCGTCGGCCGCCGGGTTTTCTACCACATCATCCTGAATGGTGTAGGTGAAGCCCAGGTCCGTTTTGAACCGGCGGGCCTCCTCATCAAACCAGGCTTTACCGGCCCCGGAGACTAGCGCGTACCGATTCTGAATCCCGGCGAAGGTGTTCCGATCCCAGCCCGCGCCTCCAAAGATGAAAGCCGCATCGCCGAGGGCTCGATCCAGACGGCTCTTCACGAAAAAGTTCTCGGCAGTGACCTCGGTCTCGGTCGTTTCGGATATGGAGAAGTTGTCCGGTGTTCCTGTTGCTGTACGAGAGGTGATTCCGGACTCGGTCCGTACTGCACCAAAACTCAGTTTGAAGGATGCCTTGTCCCACAGGTGCTCAGCCGTGTTCTTTATGCCGAGGGTGCTGGAGGAGGCGTTCCCCGCCGTAAGAACAAACGTAAGCTCAGCCACATCCGACCAACCCAGGGGGCGCTCGTCCTGTGCAGCCAAGGTCCCTGGCACCATCAGCGTGGCCAGCAACCCGACTGCCACCAACGCCCTGAAATCGCGACGGAGGTCCATTAATCCGTTCCCTTCCTTGTTTCATGTGAGGTTACTTTACTACTCTATAGAGCGAAGACAATCCAATAAAGTCACATGTGTACCCTGGATGTGACCTCCCGTGCCGGGCTTGGTCTAGAGAAGCGTGTCTTCAGGATCCGTAATCGAGGAGGTCCAGGGCTTTTTTCAACGTGGCGCAAACCCTGCGCCCAGTCAGGAGGACCAGATTATGGCCAAGCACAACGTAGCCAAGATCATCGAGTTGGTGGGGAGCTCCGACAAAGGCTGGTCCGAAGCAGCCGATGCGGCAGTCGAGCAGGCCAGCAAGTCCATCAAGAACATCACGGGCGTCGAGGTTGTGGCGATGACCGCCCAGGTGGATGACGGAGCAATTGTCAGCTACAAAGCCACCGTGAAGGTCGCGTTCGGCGTTCAGGACTGATCCCTCGGGCTCAGCCCCCGAAGCCGATTCGAGAATACCCTTCACACCACATGAGAAGACCAAGGAGCGGACATGGGCCAGAAGCCCGGAGACCTCTACCTCGGTCACCTGCTGGATGAGAAGACGTCGGAGCCCACCGATACCCGTTTGCACGTAGCAAGCCATTCTCTAACCACCCACGGGGTCATCGTGGGCATGACGGGATCGGGAAAGACAGGGTTGGGCGTGGTTTTGCTGGAGGAGATCCTCTCTGCCGGAGTCCCGGCATTGATCCTGGATCCCAAGGGGGACATGGGGAATCTTCTCCTCAACTTCCCCACGTTCGATTCCCAGGAGTTCGAGCCCTGGGTGGACGAGGGAGAGGCCAGGAGAAAGGGGGTATCCACCTCCGAGTTGGCAGACAAAACCGCCGACCTCTGGAAGAATGGCCTGGCCCGATCGGGAATCGGTCCGGACCGGATGGAAGAGCTGAAACAGAGCGTCGACTTCCAGATCCTCACGCCCGGTTCCACAGCGGGAATCCCACTGAACGTCATAGGTGACCTCTCCCCTCCTGATCTCTCCTGGGATGAGGAGGCGGAGACGGTCCGGGACGAGATCGAAGGTTTGGTTTCCGGGATTCTGGTCATGGCCGACCTGGATCCCGACCCCCTCACCAGCAAGGAACACATCCTTCTTTCCAACCTGGTGGAGCATGCCTGGCGGGCCGGTCAGTCCCTGGACCTCCCCACTCTCATCGGCCAGATCCAGCAGCCACCCTTGCGACGGTTGGGTGTCTTCGACCTGGACACCTTCTTCCCGGAAAAGGATAGAACGAGGTTCGCCATGCGTCTGAACGGCCTCGTGGCATCCCCCTCCTTCACCGAGTGGATCCAGGGCGCGCCCCTGGAAATGGACAACCTTCTCAAGGCCCCCGATGGTCGGCCCCGGGCAACCATCGTTTACCTTTCCCACCTGTCGGATTCGGAGCGGATCTTCGTCGTAACCCTTCTCCTTTCCAAGCTGGTGACCTGGATGCGGAAGCAACCGGGCACCTCGGAGCTTCGGGCCCTCGTTTACGCCGACGAGGTCATGGGCTTTGCGCCACCCACGGCGGAGCCTCCCTCGAAAAAGCCGATCCTCACTCTGTTCAAGCAGGCTCGGGCCCACGGTGTGGGCATGGTCCTGGCAACCCAGAACCCGGTGGACCTGGACTACAAGCTCATGTCCAACGCCGGAACCTGGATGGTGGGCCGATTGCAGACCGAGAGGGACAAAGCGCGGATCATCGAGGCGCTGCGTTCTGCTTCGGGCGAGGTGGATGTTTCCACCTGGGACGCCCGAATCAGCGGGTTGGCGAAGCGGCACTTCGTCTTGAAGACCGCTCGGTCTGCACGACCCAGCCTCTTCACCACACGGTGGGCCATGTCCTACCTGCGAGGTCCCTTTACCCGTCTCGAGCTGCAACGACTCAAGCCGAAAACCAAGGAGGGACGAGCGACGACCGCCGAATCCGGAGTTGAGGCAACGGGCGGTGCAGCGGTAGCTCCGGCCCCGTCTGCGGGCCCGGCCCCTGCACCCCAGGCCCCGATGGCAGCACCCGCAGGAAGGCAGGCCGCCAGAGCTCCCCTGGCCCAGGACGAGAGCCCCGTACCGCCGAAAGTGGCTTCCGGGACCTCGGTCCGCTTTCTGGATCCGGCAGCGCCCTGGGCTGAGAACCTCGGCGTCCGCCCCGGGGGGCGGAGATTGGAAGCGGGGCTGGCATCCCGGGTTCGTGTGCTGTTTGACGATCAAAAAGGAGACCTTCGACACGAGGAGGAGTGGGAGGCCGTCTTTTTCCCTTTGGCCGACCCTCTTGAAGTCGACTCAGCTCGGATGGTCGATCATGACCGCCGAGACTTCCGGGAAGAACCCCTCCAGGGCGCGGTGTACGCCCTCCCCGAACCTTCGCTGGAAAAGGCGAACTACTTTCGGTCTTCAGAAAGAGCCATAAAGGAACATCTCTATCGAAGTCTCACGTTGACCCTCTTCCGAAACCTTTCCCTGAAGCTCTACTCCCGGGTAGGTGAGTCGGAGGAGGCTTTCCATGAACGGTGCCTTGCTGCGGCCGAGGAGAAGGCGGACGCCCAGGCGGAGAAGCTCCGTGACCGCTTTGAGACAAAGCTGAGAACGGCCAAAAACCGGGTCTCCCAGGCGGAACGCAAGGTCCGGGAGTTGGAGGTGGACACCGACCAACGGCGCCAGCAGGAGCTGGTCGCGGGAGCCGGTGAGGTGCTCTCCATGTTCCTGGGCGGGCGCCGGAGAACCAGAAGTCTGTCAGGGATATCCTCTCGTCGTTCCCAGACCCGGCGA
>JBDHGR010000401.1:0-4651 GCA_039589815.1 Gemmatimonadota bacterium
GTCGAACAGGATGCGGTGGCCCCACAGGAACTCGGCCTGCTGTGGGTTGGCGTCAGTGATCTTGGTCGAGCTGCCAAAATCAGGGCCCGACACCCGCAGATCCGGAAACTCCGCGAACGTTTGGCGAGTGACGAGGAACTTGTCGGCCTCTTTCGCCTTGGTCGGGGTGCTGAACCTGGCGTCTTCGTAAACGATCTCTCTCAGCTGGCCGTCGGCGAGCCGGTAGAAACCGGCCTTCTTCGTCCATTGGCCATACGCCGATAGCGTCATGGGCTGGGACAGGTCGATTTTTTGGCGGGCGGAACCGCCGCGGCCGCCCCCGGTAGGCGGATCTTCAGGATCCAGGTCGATATAGCGGAAACGGATCTCGTTCTCGGCTCCTTGGCCGTTGGTGAGGTTGCGGGCGTCGGAGCCGTCGAACGGAAGGACCCACAGGTCATAACGGGTTTGGGCGATGGCGGCCGTCCCGTCGGTTGTGTAGCCGGCTATGCCGTAGGATGGCTTGGGGCCCGCATGATCGGCTTCGACGTTGGTGAAGCTCGGCGCGGTATTGCCGCCAAGCGTGCGGGACGTACCTGCATCGAGGTCGTATGCCTGGACCTCCTCGTCCTTCCAGTACAGGTAGTGGCGCCCGTCGGCCGAGAAGCCCAGCAACCCACGGCCGGTGAGCTGATTGGACAGCATCAGCGTGCGTTCCCCGGTCGATGTATCAACACGATAGAGGTCGGCGGCGGCGGGGTTGTAGTCGTGGATATAGCCGCGCGTGTCGCGGCCGACCGCCCAGCGTCCCTCCGGGGCGACGTCTAGGTCCCGCATGGTTTCGTCGGCGAGCTTGATGAATCTTCCGTTCGCGACGTCAAAGGCCTGTCGGAAGGTGAAGTTTCGATCGGAGTTGGCGCGCCTCATCTGTAGCGACTGAATCCGCTCGTCTAATGTGTTCCACACATCCACGTTGGCGACCTCGTCGGTGCCCTCGCGTTCCGTGTCGGGCTCCTCGACCTGCTCCTTGATGCCGAAGAAAACACGCGCGTCGTCGGCGCTCCAGCTCAGGGCGGTGCGATCGCTCACCACCCAGCCCTCCGGGAAGCCGTCAGCCGCAGCCGGGTCGAGGGTCACTGGAGACGGCGGTGCATCGGCGGCAAGGGCCGCACGCACGTCAGGAAACGCGATCAGGACATTTCCGCGTTCCCTCATGTCCTCGACCTCGAGCCCCTTCAACACGGCCAGCGCCGTGCCTGATTCGTTCCACGTCAACCGGTTGTAGTTTTTCGCGTCGTTGTCGAGGGTGTGCATTCGCCCGCTCGCCAGGTCGAGGACGGTCAGGCCGTTGGCGTCCTTCATCGCGGCGTCGGTGGTGTAGGCAAGGAGATCGCCCTCCTTGTTAAACGAGATGTCACCGACACTGCCAAGAAGCTGGTCCCGCCCGGTCGTGAGGTCGTGGACGATGACATCCACGCCGCCTGGGCCCTCGGGCGCATCACCCCCTCCGCCTCCGCCGGCGCCCTGGCTCCCTCCGCCCCTCCCGCCCTCGGCTCCCTCGGATGGGCGTCGCCGTAGGATCAGGTGTGTCGAATTGTCGGAGAAAGTGAACGACTGGATGTTCAACCACGACTGCACGTCGCCGGTGGCCAGGTTTCGGAGCTCAGCGCGCCGCGGCTCATCCTCTGCCTCTTCACCACCCTGTTCGGACTCCTGCCCGGCTCCCTCCGCGCCCTGCCCGCGACCGCCTCGTCCGCCGCCTCCACCGCTCGGATCGACTTGATATGCGATCCATCGCGAGTCCTCGGAGAAGGTGCCGCCGCTGGCATCCGGCACCTCCACGTCCTGGTTTGTCTCGAGGTTGAGGATGTGCAGGACCGGTTTTGCGTCTTCCGGCTTCGTGTTGGTGAATCGCAGCCCGTAGCTCACCCAGTTGCCGTCGCCGGAGATCTCCTGGCCGCTGATGCTTCGCCAGCGTGAGTAGTCCTCGACGGTCAAAACTTTCTTGTCCGTCGCCTGCGGCGTCTCCTGCGCGAAGGCCGTGCCGGAAAACACGAAGATCACAACAGCAATCAGGACCAGTCGGTAGCGCCTGCCGGATCGGATGGAATCGCGATTCACGGGTGGTCTCCTCTCTGGAACGGAAGTGTGGATGGCTCCTGGTGAGGGATCTTACAGCCGGAGTCCGGGCAAGCAAGGACTGGCGTTCGCACTCTTGTCTCCGCCGGGAGCTGTTCCTGGTTAGGTGTCACCCGTCCTGGGTTTGGTGGAAACATTCGTCGGGAAAGGGTCGGGCTGGGCGTTTCAAATGGTGGGACGTGGCGGTTGTGGACGCTCAGTTCGGCGGCTTCAGAAGTTCTTCCAAGTCATCAAGAGATCCCTCCAAGACCGAGAGGCTCTCCGGGATGTCGAGTTCCCACTTTGTCCTGGCCGGGATGGTCCGTACCGGATCGGCTCGCGGACCCCGCATGTCCATGAGCATTTCCACGGCCTGGTCCGTCTCGTCGAGAATGTAGACGAGAGCGAAATCGAGGCTCGGAAAACCGGTGGCGGCATAGAATTCCTGGCCGGAGAGGAATGCCATGCGGCTGCCTCCGAGGTCAAAAGCATAGCAGGCGCCCTCGTCCTCGAACTCCTCCAACTCGACGAAAGCCACCGCACGGATGTCGAACACCTCGGCCTGACCACCCCTCAAGGCCGATTCCAACCCGAGGGCCATCGCCGATGCGTGGCCCACCTCCCGGGTTAGGTCACGACGTACCCAGAGCGTAATTCCACCTCCTACTACCGCCCAAAACCCCGTCACCACTACCCATGACACGTTGGAGACCAGGAGGGTAAGGATCCAAAGGGCCGCGAAGAACCCAGGGCCGATCCAGGCAGATGCCCTCGAAGCACGTCGTCCCTGGGCCCTGATGCTCCCCAACGTACCGCGGAGACTACGCTTTTCGGATTGGGTCAGTGGCCGCCGATAAGAGTCGAGGGGCCGGGTATGGAGCGGGCGTCTTGTCTGATCGGGCACGTGGGTTCGACCTCGGTGATCAATGGTCGTTTTCGGATGTACCGCACCCCCAGGTCGGATGCGGAGGCTTACGGTCCCCGCTTATTAGCTATTCTTTCGCATTCCAACCCACAAGAGGTTTGGCAAATAGGTTGTGATATCACGCGATGTCGAGGGTCGCACCACGTAGGACCGGTTACACCTGGCTACCATCAAGGCGTTCGGTGCGAACCCGCTACCCATGGCGTACGGGAAGCTGCATACGGTTCTGGAGTAAGCGGTCACGACGGCGCGGAGGCGACGGACTCCAACTATTTTGCTTAACGGCTGTGCGAGCCGGCATTTTCCTGGGCCCGACTCGGTTGGGTCAGGCTGGTTGCTTTGTAGGGATGTTTCGTAACAGGGTGATAACGAGAGGCCACGAGAGGAAGCCAATGGAATACAGAATACTTGGCCGCACCGGCGTGAGGGTGTCCGCATTGGCGCTTGGATCGGCGAACTTCGCCGATCCGACCCCCGCGGACGAAGCGAAGCAGATCCTGGAACGTGCAATCGATTCCGGCATCAACCTCATCGACACCGGTGACAGCTACGCAGAGGGCGAGGCCGAACGAATCATCGGGCGAACATTGAAAGGCAACGGGCTGCGAAAACAGGTGTTGCTGGCGACGAAGGTGTTTCCACCGACTGGACCCGGGCCCAACGACCGTGGCAATTCGCGGCTGCACATTATGCAGGCCTGCGAGGAGTCTTTGAACCGGCTGCAAACGGACCATATCGATTTCTACTTCATCCACCGATTTGATCCTGGTACCCATCAGGAGGAGACGCTGGCTGCCCTCGATGATCTGGTGCGGTCCGGAAAGGTCCGCTACGTGGCTTGCTCCACACATCCCGCCTGGCGGGTAATGGAGGCCCTGGCCATCAGTGATCGTCGGGGATATGCCAGGTACTGTTGCGAACAGCCTCCCTACAACCTCCTCGACCGGCGCATCGAGAACGAGCTGGTCCCGCTCTGTCTCGAGCACGGCCTGGGCGTCTTAGCGTGGTCCCCCATTGCCCAAGGAGTCCTCACCGGTCGCTACGCCGATGCCAAGGCCTATCCGGAGGGCTCGAGGGCAGAGTACAGAGGTGGAATCTATGCGGAACGGATCAACGAACCCGGGATCAAGGTGGGCAATCGGTTTGTGGCTCTGGCAAAAGAAGCGGGGCTCCCGCCCATCCAACTGGCCGTCCTCTGGGTGAAGGACCAGCGGGGCATCACGGCGCCCATCATCGGCCCACGCACACTGGGCCACCTCGACGATCTCCTCCCCGTGGGCGTTATGCGGTTGAGCGACGACGTACGGCGGGCATGCGATGGCTTGGTCCCTCCAGGCAGCATGGTGGCGAATTTCCACAATTCAGCTGGGTGGGGGGCGAACAGTCGGACGCTCGGGGTGGCGGACAGGGGGTAGGTAGTGCCCGTAGCCGGGCATCCCGTCGCCCTCGATTCTTACCTCTCCGCAAGACGAAGGCACCGTGCCCGGCGGGGCTTCCACCTGCGATTCCCTGGACGGCGGTAGGTCTTTATGCGGTGGCTTTGCGAGCTGGGACTCTCAAAACCACTCTTACTCATTCTTCTTCTTTTCTGTTGGGCCGCGTCCCCACTGGGGGCCCAGAGCGCCCTCT
>JBDHGR010000402.1:0-4634 GCA_039589815.1 Gemmatimonadota bacterium
TTGGACCGCTTCTTCAGTTTGCCCGGTCCAGGCAGCATAGGCAGTCAAATCCCTCAGGAGGGCAAGGTCGCTCACGTCCGTTTCCTCTCCAAAACGAGTCAACGCGGCTGTCGAGTCTATCACTGCTTCCGCCTCCTCAACCCTGCCAACCTCTCCAAGGCAGATGGCCCAGATAGCCAGGTGCGATTTCAGGTCTTTTTCGACGCACTCGTCTGCTCGCCCAAGTAATAACAGGGACTGACCGATGATCTCCTGTGGCCAGGTGAGTTGAGCCTCGAGAGACAGCGCGACCTCTGCCTCACGGATGGCGTCCTCATATTCCCTGGCGGCGAGAGCGTCGATGGCGTACCCGGTACGGCGTCCGGGGGCGAGAGGGTCCAACTCAATGGCCGTCGCAGCCTCATTGAGGGCTTCCTCGAACCTCCCCTCCCGGACCAATAAATGGCTCAGCCAACCGTGGACATCGGCCAAATTAGGTTGGAGTTGTAGGGCTCTGTCGAAATCCCGTTGGATCACCGCGGCCGGAGCCCCCGCCTTCGTCATGACGTACGCGCGGCTCGAAAACGCCTCGGCAGCGTCCGGATCTAGGGCAATAGCGAGATTGGCGTATGCGATTGATCTGGCTGCTGCCCGATAGTGTTCCAACCCCCCAGGGTATCCGTAAGACACCCAGAGACCATGCGCAGATGCCAGTCCGGCATAGGCTAATGCAAAACCCGGGTCCAGTCTCAAGGTTTCCTCAAAAGCCGCGACCGCATCCAGTATAGCTTGTCGGGTTCTCTTCTTCAGGGAGTAGGTGCCGCGAAGGAAGGCCTCGTTGGCAGCCGTGTGTCCAGTTCGGGAGTGCGCACCCGGACCTCGGAGGTCCGGAACCGATTCAACCAAGGCCAAAGTGACCTGTCTGGCAATCTCGTCTCGGAGGCTGAAAAAACCATCCAGAGAGCGAAGGTAAGTCTCTGCCCAGATATGTGCGTCCGTTGACGCCTCAATCAACTGCACAGTGACAACGACACTATCGCCTTCCGCTTGAAAGGTACCTTCGAGGAGATGGCTCACCCCGAGAGTATCTGCTATCTCAGGAGTGGTCAGCGGGATCCCCTCAAGGGCCCCTACCGAGGTGCGGGAGATCACTTTCAGACCTACCACCTGGGTGAGCTGAGCGTTGATTTCCTCAGCGATACCATGTCCGAGGAGACCCTTCTCTCCCTGACCGATGTCCTCGAACGGAAACACAGCCACGGATGCTCGATACCGGCTCCCCGCTTGGTCCTGTTCCGCAGTTAACTGCGCTGCCGGTGAAGGATCGGGACTGGTTGGTGCGTCTTCCTCTCGCAGTGTGCTTAGGGCGACACCAGCCGTCGCCAGAAACGCGGCCAACACCAAGCCGATTCCCAAAGGCTTCGAGAACGGCCCGAAAGACTTTTGGACGGGCGTCGTCGTCAGAGCCAATGCCGCCGCCATATCCCCCGTCGTTTTGAACCGATCAGCGGGACTCTTAGCCAGGGCACGGTTGATGACCTTCGCTACTTCACCGGTCACCGAAGGTCTGGCTTGGGTCACCGAGGGCGGTTTCTCGGTGAGGTGTTGCCTGACCACTGCCTCGACCTGGGCTCCGGTGAACGGCGGGTGACCAGCCAACATCTCATATAGAACACACCCCAGAGCGTACTGATCACTGCGGCCATCTAGATCCCGTTCCCCGGTTGCTTGTTCCGGACTCATGTAGGCTGGGGTGCCCAAGGAAGTGCCGGTACGGGTGATCCTGTCATCCCTGGCCTCAGCTACAGCGTGAGCGACACCGAAATCGGCCAACACCGCATGTCCCGCTTCTAGCATGATGTTGGCTGGCTTCACGTCCCGATGGATAACCCCTTCTTCGTGGGCGTAGGCCAGGGCATCGGCAATCTCACGGGTGATCTGGATGGCGTCTTCGCCGGGAAGTTGCTTCTCCTTCGTTAGTCTGTTCCGGAGGGATTCGCCCTTCATATAGGGCGTGACATAGAAGAGGAAACCGTCTGCTTCGCCTGAATCGAATAGCGGGAGGATATGGGGATGCGTGAGGTTGGCAGCCGTTTCGATTTCACGCAGGAACCGCTCGGCACCCAGAGTCTCGGCTAGGTCGGGATCCAAGACCTTTACCGCGACCTTACGGCGATGTTTGAGGTCCTCGGCCAAGAAGACCGTGGCCATGCCGCCAGACCCAATCTCACGCTCAACGCCATATCGGTCAGCGAGGGCCTTGGTGAGGCGTTCCTGGTCTTCCATCACAGATGATCCCTTGGGAGGAGACTGCCCGGTCCAGCCCAGCCAGCCACCAAGAAGAATGATGGGTTGTGGGAAAGGTGGGGGCAAGGACTCCGGGCACCCGGATCCGGCCCGAGCGCCTCGGCCCGGTTTCCGAGAATCCGGTGTACGTTTGCCAGATCCAGGGCAGTCCAGGCGTTGACGGGTTGGGCTTCAAGTTGTTCCAGGATTTGCGGAGCTTCCTTCATCTTGCCCGGCCGCCCGTGTTACAGGCCCAGGTACGGTGTCCATGCCGGTGGTAAAGCCACCGCTTGCCTTACTGCCGCATTCGCCTCGTCGAACAGGCCCAGGCTTCGCTGAAACGCCGGAAGGAGAGGGATGGATGGCCTCCTCGGCTTACGGTGATCGTGAGTCCCGTCCCGCCCAACAAAGGTTGTGCGAGTACCCTGTGTACTGGCATACTGAGGGGACTTTCGGAAACAGGTTGAAGGCGTGGGTGAGGCCGGCTCACTCGGCGGCCCCTCGCCGGGAAAGGGCTGCACCATGGGACCCCTGACCATCGATCCCATCGCGGTGATCCTCGGCTCTGTGCTCATTCCCGTGTGCTCTTGTGGCCCGGCTGTGCCCAGCGGAGCTGGATCGAGGCCCGCGGAGCCTCTTCAACTCATGGAGATGGCACCCAACCTGAGCGGGACGGCTCCATTCGTCACCGAGCTCTTCACGGTTGATGCTCCAGTGGAGTTCGTTCTGGCCGCTGACTTCCATCAACTCGGGAAGGACCGGAGTCAGGAGTCCGAGGACCGACCTGCCCAGATCCTCATAAGAGACTTGGGTGGGGAGCCGGTGGAAATCCCCATCCAGGTGAAGACCAGGGGGAGATTCCGGTTGAAGAGGAGCGTCTGCCCCGAACCTCCTCTTCGTTTGAATCTCCCTGAGACCCGTCCCCAGGGGACGGTTCTGGACGGCCAGGACAAACTGAAGCTCGTGACCCACTGCCGGGACTCGGACCGGTACGAACAGAATGTCTTGGAGGAGTACCTGACCTACCGGATCTACAATCAACTCACCGACTTCAGCTTCAGGGTGCAACTGGCCGAGATCACCTACCTGGACACCAGCGGGAAGAACGACACGGTCCAGCGAATGGGATTCCTCATCGAGAGTGAGGATGCCCTGGCAGCGCGCCTTGCAGGGGAGATGGTAGAGATTCCCGCGGCGACCCCCAATGACTTCATCCTAGACCAATTGAGCTTGATGTACCTTTTCCAATTCATGGTGGGAAACATTGATTGGGGGACCGGACACAGTCACAACCTGAAGATCCTCCGTGTGGAACGGTCCCACTATCCGATCCCGTATGACTTCGATTGGACCGGATTGGTGGATGCCCCGTACGTAGGCCCGAATCCTATGACCGAGGCCTTCCACGATTCCGTGAGGGAGCGGGTGTACTGGGGCGCCTGCGTGCCGGGGATCGACTATCAAGGCCTTTTTACCCGGTTCAACGAGCAGCGGGAAGCCATCATGGCCTTGGTTAAGGACCAGGTCAGGTTGTCGGAAAGGAACGTAGAATCGGCTGTGAGTTACCTGGAGGAGTTCTACTCCATCATCAATAGCCCCGGAAGGGCGAGATGGGCCATCATCAACGCGTGCAGAAAGTGGTAGTCAATCCCCGTCGGTAGCCTCTTTGGACTATCATCGGCCCGAACGGTTGGCCGCAAGTTCAGGCGATCGAACTCCGCACGGGTCCCGGTGACCGGGTGCACGGATCCCGGTTTGAAACCGTCGATCACATCGTCCTGGGTTTCGGGGAACCAGACGCCGACCTTCACTCCTTCCTCCCTGACCGCTCCCGTCACGGTCCGGCCGTTCCGACTGGCTGTGTCCGAATACGTGGCTAAAGTCCGCTCGATCTGGGTCAAGCCGAGATCGGATGCGATCAGATACGTCGCTGATGTGACGTGCCTCCACTCACAGGACCACCTACTGTCACACACTGTCCAACCCTTGGTCCTCGTGAACGCAACGGAGCCCGGTCCCCGGTCCACTCCCCCCTCCCATGCAAAAGGACACTCCGTACTGATACTGCACCGCGAGGTCCCGGAGGGCCGGCGTACATCGCGTTGAAGATCCTCTAAAAGGCGAGGGTCAATACCAGGCCCAGAAGGCCTATCCCGGCGAGAACCCTCTTCCAGGTTGGCGCGACGGGCCTCGGGTCCGGGCCTCGGCGGTACCAGAGGGCGACCACACCGCAGGGCCACCCCTGGAGGAACTCCGCCGGAATTTCGGGCCTTACGTAGACTTCCACTGCCTCCAGCTGGTCCGGCATGAGCGCCCAGAGTGGATATTGCGGGGGCAATCGAACCCCGTCCAGGTAATAACTTGGATAA
>JBDHGR010000403.1:0-4941 GCA_039589815.1 Gemmatimonadota bacterium
CAAATGGACAACGGCCAGGTACGTTCGATCATGATCTCTGGACGCCTGCCGCATCTGGACGGTCTGAATCCTGTCATCGGCCCAATGCCAGATGTTCACATCGGCGAGGGGCAGCCCTTCTTCGGGCCACTCATCGAGCTCATCTTCCTGGGACTTGAGGCCGACAAATACGGCGCCCAAATCTTGGCTCCAGCTCAAGCTTCCCTTTTCGCTGATAACGGAACCCTCGGGAAGCCCTCCGCCCGAATCGGGGCCGAAGGTATGGCGTGTGGGGGTCCCGGTTCCGAGGGATGTAAAAGCCAGAAGGGTGTTGACCCGCTCCGTCTTCTTTTCGGGTTTTTCCCCCCGCAGGACCGCCAGGCCATCCCCCTCTTCGGACCAGGTGAGATCGGCATAACGTTCCTTGGCATTATCCAGAGCCCTTCGGGCCCCAGTCCCCAAGTCCACGAGGTAGAGGCCGTTTCCGTCCTGGTCGGCAGCATCTACCGTATAAGCGAGATGGGTCCCCGGTTTGTTGAATCCCGACTCCGCCACGCTGCCGATGAGTTCGTCGTAACCCTCCGCGAGGTTCCGGAGAATCAGGTCGGTCCCCTGGGGCTGGTCGGCCCGACTACCTCCTGAAACCCCGCCCGACTGACCTCCTCCACCATCGGGACGCTCCTTCCTCACGAAGAAATGGCTCGAGCCTTCCGAAAAGCCGAAGGATGCCACATCGTCCCAGCTTCGTTTCTCGCCGGAGGCCAGGTTCAGGAGCTCGGCCTTCCGGGTGACGCGGTCGTCTCCCCGTCGGGCTTTTTCCGCCTCATCGAAGGAGAGGGAGAGGAAGTAAGCCACCCAAGCTCCGTCGTCCGAGAATTGTGCCCCCGAGGCCAGGGGCAGCACGGTTTCAGCGTCGGTGTCGAGGTTCACTACGTGGAGGGTGTCGTCGCCGCGGACCCGGCTGTACCCCCAGGCGACCCAGGCACCGTCTGGAGAGATGGTCGCTCCGGAGATGCTTCGCCAACGTTGATGTTCGGCAATTGGCAGGGGCCGCTTCTCCTCTGAGTCCTGGGCTCGGAGGGGCGCCATCGACACGGAAACAAACAGCAGGGCCAGGACAATGAACGGTGTCTTCCGAAACCTCAGGCCAGCGAGCCGCCAAGCCAGGGCGGAAGGGACGGAACCGGGCATGTGACGCCTCCGGGAAGTGGGCGGATTGCACCTACCGCACGAAAACCACCTCTAACTGAGGGGTAATGGGCGTCAGAATGTCGGCGCCGTCAACCGGCAGTGCTTCCCCGGTGTTCCGGAACCTTCCCAGGATCCGGGCGAAGGGGCCCTTCAGTCCTCCCGCAACGCCTTGCTCGGGTCCACTGCGGCTGCTTTTCGGGCCGGGAACCAGGCAGCGAAGGCGGCCACGGTCACCAAGGTCACGGCTACCGATCCATAGGTCAGGGGGTCCAGAGCGGTCACACCAAAAAGCAAGGACGACATGACCCAGCTGAGGCCGGCAGCGGCCAGAAGACCCAATCCTACCCCCACACCCGCCAGAGTGAGACCCTGCTTCACCACCATGCCCCGGACTGAGGGTGCCGTCGCTCCCAGAGCCATCCGCACCCCTATCTCACGAGTGCGTTGGGAGACCACGTAGGAGATCACCCCATAGATTCCTATCAGGCCCAGAAGGAGGGCGATTCCCGATGCCACACCCAGCATCGCCATGGTGAAGGACATCCGGGCCGTGGCTTCCTGAAAAACTTCCTCCATGGTTCGAGGATTCGATAGTGGGATCCGAGGATTGAGGGCCCTCAGCTCCCGTCTGAGAACCGGCATGAGCATCAGGGGATCCCCTCCGGTTTTCACGAGGATATCCATGGAACGAGCCGATTGGGGGCTCGCTACCGGACCCACGGTGATGGGGAAGTACACCATCTCTTCCGGGTCCGCCTGCAAATCCTGGTGGGTCACGTCACCCACGACGCCCACGATCTCCCACCAATCCTCCCCCTCCGGCCCGCCGTTCCCCACCCGCCGGCCCAGGGGGCTGGAATCGGGCCACCAGTGGTGGGAAAAGGACTCGCTGATGACAACCGCTCTTGTCCCTTCGGCTCCGTCCCCGGCTCGGAAGGTACGCCCCGTCCGGAGCTGGATTCCCATGGTTTCGAAATACCCTTCCCCAACCAACATCTGGCTGGAGAAGATGGGCATTTCTTCAGGGCCCCGGGGATGGTCCTCCAGCCCCACCGTCACGAAACCCACCCCACCGGCCAGGGGCGCCGGTTGCGCCCAACCCACCGTTTCTACCCCCGGTTGCATCGAGAGCCGGTCCCGGAGCTGACGGAAAAACCCTGCGGCCTCCTGCCAGCCCTCGGCCTCGGCTGTGGGCAGAGATACCCTCGCCGTAAGGACCTCTTCCACCTCGAACCCCGGGTCCTTCGTCCTGAGGGCCAGGAAGGACCTGAACATCAGGCCCGCGCCAATCAGGAGCACCAAGGCCATGGCTACCTGAACCACCACGAGTCCATTCCTGAGCCGATGCCGGTCCCGGCCGCCCGTGGCCCCTCTTCCGCCTCCGTCTTTCAGGTGGTTCGTCAAGTCATCTCTCCCGTATCGGATCAGGGGAAAGAGGCCAAAAAAGATGGCGCATCCAAGGGAGATGAGGGCGGTGAAGCCAAGGACCCTGAGGTCCAACCCGACCTCGGCCACCCTCGGGAGGTCGGAGGGAAGAAAACGTGCAGACAGACCCAACGCCCAGGCCGACACGGCAACACCCAGGACGCCTCCTGCCGTCGCCAAAAGAAGGCTCTCACCCATGAAGAACCGAACGATATCCCGCCGCCCAGCCCCCATGGCCAGCCGCAGGGCTAATTCGCGCTGACGGGTTTCCGCCCGAACGAGGAGGAGGTTGGCCACGTTCGCACAGGCGATGAGGAGCACAAAACCAACCGTCCCCAAAAGTACCCAGAGTGTCGTGCTCACGTCCCCGACCAGGGATTGCTTCAAGGGCTGGACGCTTGCCCGGAGGCCCACTTCTTCCAGAAAGGCGGGTTCACCAGAGTCGGGAAAGAGATCCGAGAGACGAAACAGGAGGCCTTGAAGCTCGGTGTAAACGCCCTCGGCGGTATTGCCTGGTGCCATTCGGGCAATTCCGGCCG
This sequence comes from Gemmatimonadota bacterium, assembly GCA_039589815.1. Classification (GTDB taxonomy): domain Bacteria; phylum Gemmatimonadota; class Gemmatimonadetes; order Longimicrobiales; family Gaopeijiaceae; genus JABDNZ01. The sequence goes on from JBDHGR010000403.1 coordinate 3,135, forward strand.
CTCGAAAAGCTGCAAGAAAGGCCCGTGCTGGATCGACTTCATAAGGGATCCAGGCACGAGCCGTTCGGTCCGGATACCCGAAGTCCCGGGCCATGACGCCAACGATGCGACGATTGACCCCGTCCATCTCCAGGGTCCGGCCCACCACGGAGGCATCTCCACCGAAAGACTCCTGCCAGAGCCCATCGCTGAGGATCACCACCGGCTCGCCCCCGGGAAGCTCTTCCTCCGGCAAGAACCCGCGACCCACCACCGGCGAAGAGCCCAGGACCTCGAAGAAACTGGGTGTCACCGCCTGAATGGCTACCCTCTCCGGCTCTTCCCCCACCAGGATGTTGACCGCGGCAGGGGAGAACATGGCGATCCCCTCCAGGGAGGACGCTTGCTCTTTGTAGAGAAGGAAGAGGCCCTCTGAGATGGGTAGCCGATCTTGACCCTCCCGTCCCAGGTGTCGAATGGAAATGAGCTCCTGGGGTTCCGAGAATGGCAGCGGCCGGATGAGAACCCCGTCCACCAAGGTGAAGACGGCCGTGTTCGCCCCGATCCCCAAGGCCAGGGTAACCACCGCCACGACGCTGAAAGCGGGGTGTTTGATGAGTCCACGGACCGCATAGCGCAGGTCGTTCAGAACTCCCGTCATCCTCATTTCCTCCTTCATCTCAGCTAGAGAATCGATCCAACAGGAGAGAACCCTGACCCGAAGCCTCAGTCGTGCCCCGCCCGAGACTTGCCCGGCCTCCGTCAGCTTTCCCCAGGCGTAAGTAACCTCCGCCTCCCACTCCTTCCGCCAGGCCTTCCGACGCCTGGCTGGAACCAAGCGGGACGCATACTCAATGGTCCGGAAGCCTGGAGGATCCATCAGGCCGGTTCCGGACCCGCGGGAAAGAGCCTCACCAAGGCTGGGAAGCGTTGGATCACCTCATCCATGGCTTCCTCACCAACCTTGGTGAGCCGGTAGTAACGCCTGGGGGGGCGGTGCTCGCCCCGAGCCATTTCTTCCTCTTCCCAGGTGCCCACCAACACACCTCTCCGTTCCAGGCGCCGGAGGATCGGGTATACCGTGCCATCGGGCAGACCGGTGGCGTCCATGACATCAAAGCCATACCGATGCCCGCCCTGGATGGCCAGGAGCACCGCAGCGGTGGGATAAGTGAGATTAAACAGGCTGCCCATGGGGTACTCTCGGATTAGGTTCCTAGGATCCTAGGTAGGGTCCTGATACTTGGACGGGGATCCTGGAAAGAGGGTTGCTCGGTGGTGGGCAATGGGACGAGCCGAGGGATCTCAACCTCTCGGCAACCATCGAGCGGGCATCGAAATGACCCTTGTTCGCAGTTGGCTTTCGCCCGGGCAACGCCCCATGTTTCCCCTATGACAGACGAGAGCCTTCACATCGAGGTCGAGGACCACCCCATCCTGCGGCCGGCGGCGTTCACCACCGGTTTCCCGAAGCCACTGGGGGAGATGGTGGTCCACAGCTGGTTAAGGGACCTCCTCGCCGGACATGCTACGGCACTGGGGACATAAGCCAGCCGGAAGAGGAAAGCCCGCCAGCGAATATCTGGCCCGAGCGGTGGACCGGGACGAGCTGAGTTCCATCAACGCAGCGGTGGATGTCTGCAACGTCGTGTCCCTCCACAGCGGCTTTCCCATCGCCTTGGTGGACCTGGACCTGGCCCGGCCCCCATTCCGAGTCGCTCCGGGAGTCCCGGAAGACGCCTACGTCTTCAACGCTTCGGGACAGGAGATGTCCCTGAAGGGCTTGATCTGCTTAATCGACAGGGCAGGGCCCTGCGCCAACCCAGTG
>JBDHGR010000404.1:0-4632 GCA_039589815.1 Gemmatimonadota bacterium
TTCCCGCTCTTTGCCCGTGTTCGTCTGGGTCCGGGCTTTCCGCCCGCTGACCTCCACCCTCTTCCTCGGGATGTGTCGCGGGCCAAACGACTGCTGAGTGAGGCGGGCTGGACGGACATGGACGGGGACGGCGAGAGGGAGCGGGACGGAGAGGCCTTACGACTGCAGGCCCTGGGAAGCGAGGAGCTCCTGGTCATCCTCCAATCCCAACTCCGGGAAGTCGGAGCCCTCCTGGAGATTACCCCTTTAAGCAATGCGGTTCGCAGGCAGAGGATCGCCTCCGGTGATTTCGACTTCTTCCTAGGGTCCGCACAGATCTCCGTGCCGGGGACTCGGGACATGATGGGGTATCTGGCCCATCCCGACCGCTATAAAAGCCGGCACAGCATGTGGACCATGGGTGCTTCGGATCTCTCTAACCTGGCGGCCCAACTGGACAGCACGATACAACCCGATCTCAGGGCGGAGCTGATTTCGGGAATCTGGGACCTTTGGCTCCAGGAGCTTCCCGCGACGCCCCTGGTCCCGTCCATCTCAGGCACGGTGGCCCATACCCGGGTCCGAGGCCTTTCGTCACCGCACCGAACCCTGGCTACGACCTTCATCGACGAACTCTGGATTGATGAGAAGGTGGACTCGACACCCGCGGCCGGTTCACAGGGAGGGGGATCATGAGAATGGGTTTCCAGGCCCTAACCGGTGTTGTACTCGCTGGCACGGCTTGTTTCGCCTTCGCATGTACCCCGGGTGGCCAACGGTCCGCCGAAGATGGGATTCCCGAGAGTGGCCGTGACGAGCCCACCACCCTGACCCTTCTGATCCCCGGCTCCGAAACGTCTCTCAGACCATCGGTCAATAACCCTCCCATGCATCTCCTCTTTCTTCCGTTGTTCACCACGGATCAGAACGGGGAGACCCGTGGAGTGTTGGTCAGGGACTGGGAAGCGTCACCCGACCGAAAGACATGGACTTACCATCTCCGGACCGACGTTCACTGGCACGACGGGACTCCGGTGAGTGTGAGGGATATCGAGTATTCAATCTGGCTCAAGCGGGAAAGCCTGAGGGAAGGCCCGGAAGCCCGTCAGTTGGAGATCGTCAACGACAGCGTATTCCGGATCACCTATAACGCTGCCCATTTCCCATACGATCCGTACAGCGTTTACCTGCCCAGTCACATTCTGGACGGGGTTCCCCCGGACGAGTTGTGGAACTCGGATTTCTGGGAGCATCCGGTGGGGAACGGACCGTACCGGTTTGCACGCCAGGTTCCCGAAACCATGGTGGAGCTTGAGGCCAATCCCGATTTCTACCTTGGAAAACCCGGCATCGACCGTGTCATCCTGAAACTTCGGGGGGGAGCTGCGTGGATGGATCTGGAGAGGGGAGATGTGGACGCGACCGGGTTCGGCATGGTGGAGGGACCCGAAGCCGCCCGGCTCGCTGAGAAGCCGGAGTTCCGGAGGTACTGGAATTATGTAACCCCGGGGGCACAGCTCCTTTTCATCAACCATCGCCATCCCGCATTGGGTGACGTCCGAGTCCGGCAGGCCATCACCCATGCCATCGATCGCCGAACCATGAAGGCTCTCGCCGACTTCCCCGACGATGTCCGTCTCTTCGACGTTCCCCTGAGTGAGGCGATGTTGAACCGGGGCGAGGCCCCGCAGCCGGCTTCCTACGATCCAGATCTTTCCCGCCGACTCCTGGAAGATGCCGGCTGGACGGACCGGAACCGAGACGGGATCCGGGAAAAGGGAGGGGACCAGCTACAGATCACCGTGATGCTGGCTCCGAGCCCACAGGACACCAGGTCGGCCGTATTGATCCAAGAGAACCTCGGAGAGGTGGGGTTTGGTGTGGAGATCGAAAACCTGGCTCATCCAGTCCGTGGTGAGCGGCATCTCACAGGCCAATTCGACCTCTCCCTGGAGCCGAGGTCATTGGACGGGCTGTTTGGCATCATGCTCGGAGAGCCGCTCGGGGTGAATCCCCTCGGTGGCTATTTCAATCCGGCACTGGTGGACTTGGTCGCGTCGGTTCGGGAGGCCGTCGATCCGAACGAGCGAGAGAGGCTCTACCGAGAGATGTGGTCCCTCTTTAAGAATGAGGTGCCCATCATTTACCTCCTTCCCCAGGTCGCCTTCAATGTCACCCATCGCCGGGTTAAAGGCCTCAGGAGCCCTCACTGGGTCTGGCCGGAGATGCACATGGGGGAGCTCTGGATTGAAGAGGAGGAGGGTGGCCGCGCGGCCGGGCCGAACCCACCCGGAGGTGGCTCATGACCAAAGATCTTCTTGCTCGCGTCGGCGGGCGGACTCAAGGCTGGTCTGGTTCCGTCGGGAAGCTGGGGATCGTGCTCCTCGGCCTCTGCAGCATCGGCTGTGAACCGAGACCCGGCACTTCCCCATCAGGAGAGGAGGAGCCCTCAACCCTAACGATCCTCTTCCCGGGCCGGGACGAACATTCCCTCACCCCGGTGCGGTTACTTGAGCCAAGAGCTTTCCTTTACCGACCGCTTATCTGGACGGATTCAAATGGCGACTTACAGCCTGTCCTCGCACGGAGTTGGGAGCATTCCGAGGACGAGTTGACCTGGACCTATCACCTGCGAAGCGACGTTCTCTGGCACGACGGGGCGCCGTTCACGGCTCACGATATCGCCTTCACGATCGACCTCTATACTCACCCTGATGTTCTCATAGGTACCCCCGGCCGCCGGCTGGTGACGGTGGTGAACGACACGACCGTCACCATCTCCTATTGGTCACAGAGGGCCCGAATCTTCGGCCATGGCTTCAACACCTACCTCCCCCGCCATCTCCTCGAGCACCTCGATCCGACCGAATACGGAGAGTGGGATTTTCAGACCGAGCTTTGGCCCCCGGTTGGTTATGGGCCTTTTCGCTATGTCCGCCATGAAACCAAGACCATGGTCGAGTTGGAACCCAATCCCGATTGGTTCGGGGTCCGCCCCAAAGTGGATCGGCTCATCATCCGGTTCGGCGGCGATCCTGTGATCGAATTCGAAGCCGGGAATGTGGATGCCTCCGCCACCCTCAATCCGACCACGGCTTTTACCCTCGCAGCCCGCCCGGACTTCGACTATTGCCTGGAACCCCTTTGGTTTCCGTCGGTCATCTACTGGAATCACCGACACCCTGCGTTGTCCGACATCCGTGTCCGGCAAGCCCTGTCTCTCGCCATCGACCGCAGGGAATTGGCCACCGTGCGGGGCTTCCCAGCCGATGTCGCCCTTCCTGACGTTCTGCTCACGCCTCGCCAGCGACATTCCTTCAATCCGGATACACGTTCCGCTGATTGGGAGTGGCCCGAGGATGTGCCCTCACCAACTCCGCGCGACACGGCCAGGGCCGCGGCGCTCCTGGAGGAGGCGGGGTGGAGCGACGAGGACGGAGACGGCGTTCGGGAGAAGGGAAACCAGGAGTTGCGGTTCAACCTGCTCACCGACGGAGGAGGAGTCAGGGAGGCGGTGGTTTTGCAGGAGCAATTCTCCCGGATCGGTGCGCAGATGGAGATCGAGACGATCGTCAGGTCCGTTGGCCTGGACCGGTTCGAAGCGGGGGACTTCGATGCAGCGTTGTCCGGGGTCGGGCCCCAAGCCTACGGCGGCCCCATGTTCCGCGCCCTTGCAGGAAGGCCTGGGGAAGATCAGGGACGGCCCGTCGGCTACTTCAACCCCCGGTTCGCCGAACTGGTGGCGGCGGGAGAGGACTGGGCGGGGTCCCTGTTGGAAGAAAGTTGGCTGGAGATGCAGCTGATCCTCCGACGGGACGTCGTGGTCACGTTCCTCCTCCCCGAGCTCCGAGTCACGGTATTTCGGCAGCGGGTCCGTGGGTTGTTGGAGAACAATTGCGAGCTCTTCCGGGCAGAGGAGCTGTGGGTGGAGGAGGATGGCGGATGACTCCTCATCTCCTTCCCCGTCGTTCCGTCTCCGGTCGGTTGGCACCGACCACCCTTTTGTGCGCCGTGGTCTTGTTGCCAGCCTGCCACGATGGCCCGCCCTCCCGACCGGTCCTCACTAACGTGGCCGAGGCCGACGTTCTGGGCTCCGTTACTGCGGACGGGAGGTACTTGTCATCAGTGAAGTACCCGTCCCTGGTACTCCATGACCTGGTCGAGGGGACTGAGTCACTGTTAACGGGCACCTGGGAAGACGGAGGGTTTCCCTATGAATCCCGGATCTCACCCGACGGGTCCCAAGTCGCCTACACCCGCTACAGGCTGGACGGTTTCGAGCTTCGCGTGGCCCGAAGTGATGGGTCCGGGGATGTGATTCTCCTCGAAGGGAGTTACGACGGGAGAGGTAGGTTGAGTGTTGAGCCCCGGGCCTGGTTCCCGGATGGGGGAGCCATACTCGCCGTGGCGGTGGTGCGGGGGGGCGACAACGAACTCCTGATCGTTTCCCTCGATGGCGAAGCCCGGGCGCTCGACCGGCACCCAGCCACCTCACTCCGTGGTGGCTTCAGCCTCTCCCCGGACGGGCGCTGGGTAGGCTACCATCGGACCTCGAGCCACCCATCCGAGGAGAGGGATCTCTTCCTCTTCTCCGTGGCTGACCTCGAGGAACACCTGCTTCTGGAAAAGCCTGGAGATCAGCGGTTTCTGGGG
>JBDHGR010000405.1:0-4625 GCA_039589815.1 Gemmatimonadota bacterium
ACGTGGGACGCTGATCCGGATCCAGAGGCCGTCGGCGTTGATGTAGATGGTCCGGGCTCCCCTCATCTCGGAGACCGTCACCGGCTCACCTCTGACCTCGATTTCGACTCCGTTCACCGTACCCGAATACCGGAGGGGCATGCCCTCGGGAGCTTCGACGTCCGCTACCGGGACCGGCACCTCCACTCGGGCCTCCACTCCCGGAGGCCGCGGAGCAACCCTGGTAGCTCGCCGCGCTGGTTCGGGTGTGCCGGCAGCCACGCCCACGGACCTCCGGGTTTCCACCCTTGCTCGCTCCCTCGCCAATCCCAATGCCTCTGTCTCCTCTGGGACCAGAGAAACTTCCACCTCGGACCCGTTTCGTTTGACCAGTGTGAGGCGCACGCTCTCCCCCGGCGTAATGCGGGTGAAGGCCAGGCCGCCCTCATGGGTTTCAATGTCAAAGCCATCGATGGCCTTGATGAGATCGCCCCTCTGGAGGCCAGCCTCGTCCCCCGGGCCGCCTGCATTCACCGCCGTCACTTCCAGGGGCCCGGAAAAGAACCAGACGTTCTCGTCCGTCTCTTCATCGGTTTGTGTTCCGCAGTCACTGCAACGGAACCCGATACCCAAACGTCCGGTGGGAGAGGGCCCGGCCAAAAGGCCGGCCATGGCCCGCCTGGGAGGCACGGAGACCCCTTCGGCCACCACAACCCCTGCTGTGGCACGCCGGTCGGGTGCCACCCTGACTCGTGGGGCAACCGCAACCCCTCTGGCAGGCCTCGGCTCATCGGGAGACAGAGACGGAGGAGCGACACGGGCGGTTACGCCAGCCGGTTCGGGCAGGTTCCGGCACCTGGACCCGACACGGATCGTGGCCTCTCTCACCCGACCATCCCTTCGATACCGAACCGCCACCCTCTCTCCCGGTTCCAGGTTCGCATAACGCCGTCCGCCATCTTGCGTAGTGATGAGGATCCCATCGACGGCAACCAGAAGATCCCCCGCCTCGAGAATCCCGTCCGCTGGACCACCCCGCTCAATTCCAAAAACCCGCGGCTCCGTAGAAAAGGACCAAGTCCGCTCCGTGCCGTCGTTCCTGATGGTGAGAGTGCACTCCCCAACACAATCCAACCCCGAAATCCCCAGACTCCCTTCTTCCATTCCAGCCGGGCAGGCATCCGCCACCCTCCCCCTCACCTGGGCTCCAACCGGTCCCACCATCGACAGGACCAGCCCCGGAGCCACAGCCAGGAATGCCACCCACTTCCACATCCGCTTCATCATCCATTCTCCTTCTTCTATGGTGAGTTAGAACCACACCACGTTCCGCTCGTCTTCGCCCCACCCCTCGTCCCGATTCCTACGCTCCTCCAGTATCTGCAACACCCGGAGGACGTCGGCGTCGTCCGGGCTCATCCGGGCCAACTCGTTGGCGGCCCCATATAAGGCCCCAAGGGCGACTTCCCTACCTTGCTGGAGTTCAACCCCTACCAGGGAACCCTCCACACCACCCCTTTCGCCCTCTCGACTCTCGGTGCGGAGTGCTCCCAAGGCCGCCAAAGCCGAGACATATGCCGACCCGGCTTCCTGGATACTGAGGGCCAGCTGGGTGGCATCCTGTTCTCGGACCTGGATAAAAGCCTGGGTGGTGCTCTGGGATCCCATCCACTGACCCAGGACCACGCCCGACGCAAAAAGGACCACCGATGCAGCAACGGATGCCGCGGCCATCCATGGGCGGTACCAAGTGGCCCGTTGGGTGGCTCGTTGGACGCCTGGTCGGATTGTGGATTCCGGGGCGGCAGACTGTCCCAGGATCCCCTCTTCCCGGAGAGACTTGACGACCCTCTCCTCGAGAATTCGGGAGGGTTCCGCCTCTTTTGGGAGGCGCTGGAAGGCCATCTTCTCCTCCGGGGTCAGCTCGTGTTCGCTCATCGTATCCGCCCTATCCGTTTTTTCACCCGCCCCACTCCGCCTCTCTTCTTTCTCAGGCCGTCTCCAATCCCGCGTTCAACAACCGTCTCATCGCTTTGCGAGCACCGTGCAACTGGCTCTTTGAGGTCCCGTCTGTAATTCCCAGGCGGCTCCCGATCTCCTGGTGTGTGAACCCTTCAACGTCGTGGAGGACGAGCACCGTTCGGAATCCGGGGGGAAGAAGCTCCAAGGCCCGATCCAGATCGAGACGCTGGCCAGGATCCCGGGAATCCGCAGGGATTTCCCACTCCACGTCCACCTCTACCAGGGACCTCTTTTTCTTCCTGGCCATCTCCCGCACTCGATTCAGGGCTATTCCTGTGATCCAGCTCCTGAGAGCCGACTTCCATCTGAACCCCTCCAGGCCTCGAGCCACCCGCATCCAGGTTTCCTGAATGATGTCCTCCGCCTCCTGCCCGTTGCCCCCGACCAGCCTGAGGACAAACTGGTAGACGGCCGGCGTGTGCCGCCGGTAAAGGACCCGAAACGCATCTTCGTCACCCTGGTGAATCACCAGGTCCGCCAGTTCTCTATCGCTCGGGTGTTCGGTCATAGGCCTCGAGGAGATCCGGGAGCCGCCTCACCGTCGTTCAATAAATGAGTGACCTCAAAGGTCGGGAGGGTTGTATGGGGTGGGCAATGGAGAGGTTGATTTTGCCCCCCTGAAAAACTGGGAGCGTACAATCCGGCATGGGGGAGAGTCGTTGGCCACGGGGCGCCCAAAGACCCATCCGGGGTCGCCCTTGGAGCGGGGGGCCGGTACAATCCCACGGTCGGGAGCCGATACCATCCCACGGCCGGATCCGGGGATTCCGGCCTCGAGCCCTTACACCACCAGGTCACCGATACCAGGAGTATCAAACGCCGTGGGTTCTTCCACCTCGACCCACCTGAAGAAGGACATCCGCCTCCACCATGCCACTGCCATGGTGGTGGGGATCATCATCGGCGCGTCGATCTTTGTTCAGCCGTCGGAGATCACCGGCCCGGTCCCATCCCTTTCTGGCGCCGCTCTCGTGTGGCTCGTGGCTGGCCTCCTCACCTTTTTCGGGGCTTTGGTGGCGGCCGAGCTGGCCTCAACCTTCCCGGAAAGCGGGGGCGTATACGCCTATCTGAGGGAAGGGTTCTCTCCCCTGATGGGGTTCTTGTGGGGATGGGCCATGTTCTGGACCATGCACACAGGTATCATCGCCGCCATCGCAATGGTTTTCGCCCGCTACCTGGCCTACTTCCTCCCTCTCGGCAGCTTCGGATTGAAAGCCGCTGCGATGGTAGCCATCCTCTTCCTCTCCTGGGTGAACTATCTGGGGGTGAAACAGGGAAGTAATCTCCAAACCGCGTTCACCGCCGCGAAGGTTCTGGCCATCCTCCTCATGATCGTAGCGGGGTTTGCCCTGGGGACCCCGCCAGAAGCTGAGGTGGGAGCCGTGGCAATCACCGACGGCGCGGCGGCATTCCAGGGTGCCAGCCCTGCGCTCCAGTCGGTCGCAGCGCCTGGCCTCCTGGGAGGCGCATCCATTCAGGATTTCCTCCTTGCCCTCGTGGCGGGACTCTTCGCCTTCGGCGGATGGCACATGGTGACCTATAGCGCCGAGGAGACATCAGACGCCCGGAGGACCATCCCCCGAGCCCTCACGCTGGGTGTGCTGATTGTCACCGCCTGCTACATCGCGCTGAACGCCGTCTACTTCTATGTGCTGCCCCTTGAGACGGTGATCAGCTCCGACCGGGTCGCGGCCGACGCGGCCGACGCCGTGGTTGGACATGGCGGTGCCTTAATGTCGGGGCTCGTGGTGTTTTCCACCTTCGGCGCAATCTCAGGAATTATCCTGGCCGGACCCCGGGTCTATTTCGCCATGGCTCGTGATGGGCTCCTCTTCCAGTGGGTCGGAGCCGTGCATCCCACCCGTGGAGTACCACACCGAGCCATCTGGCTCCAGGGGATCTGGGCCTGCATCCTGGTCGTAACGGGCTCGTACAGGGCCCTTTTCACCCGAGTGGTCTACACGGAGTGGATTTTCTTCGGGCTCATGGCCGTTGCCCTGTTCATCTTCCGGCGACGGCAGGAGACCAAGCGCGAATACTCAGTCTGGGGGTACCCTCTGGTACCGGCGGTATTCGCGATCTCCGCCTTCGCTATCGTGATTAACCAGGTCATTGCCGACCCGTCGGAAAGCGCCTTGGGCCTCGGTTTCGTACTGCTGGGAGTGCCCGTTTATTATGGCTGGAGCCGTAAAGGTTACTTCAAGGAGACATCAGGATGATCATCGACTTCCACAACCACTTCTACCCACCCGAGTTCATCGATGCCGTGCGGAAGGGGCCGAGCAACTTCACCGTGACTGACGACGCGGATGGCAACCCCGTGCTTCACTCACCGGGGGATTACAACGTGGTGGTCCCAGGGCACAGAGACATCCAGCATCGGACCCAGGTCCTGGACGAGGCGGGCGTGGACATGCAGGTCGTCACCTTCACCTGCCCCGGCACCAACTTCGAGAGTCCGGACCGGGCTGCGTGGCTTGCTCCCCTGATCAACGATGCTCTGGCGAAGATCAAGAACGAGCGATCGGACCGATTCACAGCCCTGGCCCACCTGCCCATGCACAACCCGTCGGCTGCGGTCCAGGAAGCTGAACGCGCGATTGGCCAGCTGGGCTGCAGAGGCT
>JBDHGR010000406.1:0-4612 GCA_039589815.1 Gemmatimonadota bacterium
GAAAAAGCCTCCTACAGTTTACGCACTCCCGGCAGGCAGCGGCTTATTCGGGTTTCTCGGAAGAAGTCCCTACATTCCGCCCTCTTCAAGAAGCCCGGCGACTTCTTCCGCAGTTACGAAGAAATCGCCCAACTCGGACCCTTTGTCGGGTCCATGCCAATCGGAGCCTCCTGTCACCAGAAGCTTCCAGGCCCGACAGAGGCCCTCGAGGCGAAGGGTGTAGCGGGCTGGGTGCCGAGGACGGTAGACTTCCAGCCCCCGCAGACCGGCCTGAACCAGCCTCGGAAGGAGGTTTTCGACCTTGTCTTCGGGCGGATGAGCCCAGACCGGAATCCCCCCGGAGTCCAGGATCAGATTGATAGCTTCCTCCGGGGAAAGGAGCGAGGTCGGAAGGAATGCTGGATGGCCATCACCGATGAACCGGTCGAAGGCCTCCGGCACGTTGCCCACATGCCCGGCTTCCGCCAGGGCCCGGGCCAGGTGCGGTCTACTCAGGGCCGTCCCGTCAGGGCCGGCAGCAGCCACCACGGCATCGATGGTCACCCCAATCCCCTGATCTTCAAGCCGCCGGATCATACCCCGCATTCTTTTTTCCCTGATGCGTACCGCGCGTTCTTCGTGGCGATAGATCAGCTCGGCCTCGGGATCAACAAAGTACCCCAGAAAATGCAGCTCTCTCTGGTCGAGCGTGCTGCTGACCTCCAACGCGGGCACGACCTGGATGGCTCCCCGAATCCCGAGACGGTTCAGGCGGCGGACCCCGGCCATGGTGTCGTGATCCGCCAGGGCAATAACGTCCAGGCGTGCCTCTGCACAGCGGGCCAGAACCTCCTGGGGAGGCAGGGCTCCGTCCGAAGCCGTTGTGTGGATGTGAAGGTCCAGGCGCATAAGACTGAAAAGCGTTCATGTAAACGAGGCGCAGAAGGTACACAAACAACGCTGTTTACAGCGCAATCACCTCCTCGCCTCGCCAGAGTCATTCGGTTCGTTGACCGGGAAAGGGTAGAGGGCGGACCCCTTGTTCACCCCGCCCCTTCCCATATCGCCGGATCAGGTCAAAGAGGGGGGTCCTATTCCTCTCCCTCTCTCGCCTCCGCCTCGAGGTCATCCGGATGGAAATCGGCTTCCGGAGGCAACTCAGGCGGCGGCCCTTCCCCGGCATATTCCACGAGGGCCGTAAGCTCATCGCCCTCAACCTTCAACACGCCTCCAGCCACGTAATAGGTCTGGGTCTCCCCCCCTGGAAGGTCGATGGCAAGCTCCCCATGACCCAAAAGGGTGATGAAGGCGGCGTGCCCCGGCAAGATGCCCACCATGCCATCCCATGCCGGAGCCACGACACCGCCGGCCTCGCCCTGAAAAACCTCCTCCTGGGGAGAGACCAAACGTACGGCAAGGGTCGATGCCATAATCCTTTAGCCTTCCATTTCCTTAGCCGCTTCCACGACTTCCTCGATGCCACCTTTCATGTAGAAGGCTTGCTCGGAAAGATGGTCGAACTCGCCGTTGGCCACCCGCTCGAAAGACTGGATGGTGTCCTCCAGCTTGACGTACCGGCCCGGAGTTCCGGTGAAGGCCTCTGCGACGTGGAAGGGCTGAGACAGGAACTTTTGCAGTCGCCGAGCCCGACCCACGATGACCTTGTCCTCCTCCGAAAGCTCGTCCATACCCAGAATCGCGATGATGTCCTGGAGGTCCTTGTACCGCTGCAAGATCTCCTGAACTTGAGTGGCGACCCTGTAGTGCCGCTCTCCAAGGAACTGGGCATCCATGATCCGTGAAGTGGAGTCCAGGGGATCGACCGCAGGGTAGATCCCCAGCTCCACGATGGCCCTTGAAAGGACTGTCGTTGCGTCCAGGTGTGCGAAGGCCGCCGCAGGAGCCGGATCGGAAAGGTCGTCGGCGGGCACGTAAATGGCCTGGACCGAGGTGATGGAGCCATGCTTGGTTGAGGTAATGCGCTCCTGTAGCTCACCCATCTCCGTGCCCAACGTGGGCTGATAGCCTACCGCCGACGGCATGCGGCCCAAAAGGGCCGACACTTCGGACCCGGCCTGCGTGAACCGGAAGATGTTGTCGATGAAGAGGAGCACGTCCTGCTTCTCGACATCCCTGAAGTACTCCGCCACCGTGAGGCCGGAGAGGCCAACTCTCAAACGGGCGCCGGGGGGCTCGTTCATCTGCCCATAGACCAGGGCGGTCGATTCCAGGACGCCGGACTCCTTCATCTCGATCCAAAGGTCGTTCCCTTCGCGGGTCCGCTCACCCACACCGGAGAACACGGACTTCCCGCCGTGCTCCATGGCAATGTTATTGATGAGCTCCATGATGATGACGGTTTTTCCCACCCCGGCCCCGCCGAAGAGTCCGGTCTTTCCACCCTTAACGTAGGGGGCCAGGAGGTCCACGACTTTGATCCCCGTTTCGAAGATCTCCGTCTTGGGCTCCAGGTCGGGGAAGGCGGGAGCATCGCGATGGATGGGCCACCGTTCAAGCGTACCTTCCTCCTCGCCCTTCAAGGGTCCGCCCTCGTCAACAGGACTACCCAGGACATTCAGGATTCGGCCCAATGCTGCGTCACCCACGGGCACCGTGATGTAGTTGCCGGTATCCACGGCTTCCATGCCACGCACCACGCCGTCGGTAGAGGTCATAGCCACGGCTCGGACCTGCCCCCTCCCGATGTGCTGCTGCACCTCGGCAACGAGATCGATTTCCAGCCCTGAGTCTGTGGTGGCTTTCAGATGGAGGGCATTGTAGATATCGGGCAAATGCTCCGGCTCGAACTCCACGTCGAGGACGGGACCGATGACCTGCACCACACTACCGATGTTCTGCTCAGCCATGTTTTTCCTTCTCCGGTCGGTGAGGCTCGAGGAAACCATTCTCAGGCATCCAGCCTAGGCCAGCCCCTCGGCACCTCCAACGATCTCGGAAATCTCCTGGGTGATCTGGGCCTGACGGGCCCTGTTGTAGTTCCGGGTGAGGGTTTCCAGCATCTCCCCGGCATTGTCTGTCGCCGCTTTCATTGCGGTCCTGCGGGCCCCTTGTTCCGCGGCGGCGTTTTCCACCAGCGCCCTATAAACCGTGTTTCGGATGTACACCGGGAGCATCCGAGTCAGTATGACATCGGCTCCCGGAGAAAGGATGTAGGAGTCCGCCGATGCGGCCCCTTCAGGAGGACGGATCGGGAGAAGCTCCACAACCTTCGGGGGAGTGGAGAGGGCGGATTTGTATTCGGCACTCACCAAAAAGATCTGGTCCAGGTCTCCCGTTTCAAACCGCTTCCGGAGGTGGTCGATGATCTTCTCCGCATCCTGAACGGCGGGAGCGTCTCCCACATCGTTGCACCGGCTAGCCAACTCCACTTTCCGGAACTGGAAAAAGGCCATGCCCTTCCGGCCCACCGAATGAAGCTCTGGCTCGATGCCCTGGTCCTGGAGGGACTCCCTCAGGAGTCGAGCCTCCCGGATGAGATTTGCATTGAAGCCTCCGCAAAGGCCCCGGTTGGCCGTCATGAGGACGATGGCCGCCTTCTTGATCTCCTCGGGCTGCCGAAGCAGGGGGAATCGCTCAGCGAACGCCGGAGCGTAGAGGCTCTTCACCACCACCCCGAGTGCATCGCTGTAGGGCTGGGCGGCCCGGACTCGGTCGGTGGCCCTCTTCAGCTTCGAAGTGGCCACCATCTCCATGGTCTTGGTGATCTGCTTCGTGTTGTCGACCGATTTGATCCGACGTCGGACTTCCTTGGCGCTTTGCACTTCCGACTTTCCTCGATTTCAGAGTCGTGAGCTTCCGGCTCCTGGGGATTTCCCCTACGCCCGAATCCTCAGCCCTCTACCTGAGCTTCGAAATCCTCCGTATACCCTTTGATAGCCGCAACCAGGCGTTCCGAGAGTTCATCGGAGAGAACCTTCTGCTCCCGAAGGTCCGACATGACATCGGCCGCCTGTTCATCCAGATACCTGTGGAAGGCTACCTCCCAGGGCTTGATTTGGTGGATGGGGATCTCGTCAAGATAACCCTGGGTCACCGCGTAGATCGCTGCGATCTGGTGCTCCACCGGCATCGGTTGATACTGGCCCTGGTTCAGGATCTCCACCGTCCGCTCCCCTCGCGCGAGCTGCTTCTGAGTTGCAGCGTCGAGATCGGAAGCGAACTGGGCAAAGGCCTCCATCTCCCGGTACTGGGCCAGATCAAGCCGAAGGCGCCCGGCCACCTGCTTCATGGCCTTGATCTGAGCGTTCCCTCCAACCCGGGAAACGGATATTCCCACGTTCACCGCTGGCCTCACCCCGGAGTAGAAGAGGTCGGGCTCCAGAAAGATCTGACCATCCGTGATGGAGATGACGTTAGTCGGGATGTAGGCCGACACGTCCCCCCCCTGGGTCTCGATGACCGGGAGCGCGGTGAGGGACCCACCACCATGCTCGTCGGAAAGCTTCGCAGCCCTTTCCAGAAGGCGGGAGTGGAGGTAGAAGACGTCCCCCGGGAAAGCCTCCCGGCCCGGAGGCCGTCGGAGGACAAGGGAAATCTGCCTGTAGGACTGAGCCTGCTTGGTGAGGTCGTCATAGATCACCAGCGTGTGCTTGCCTTCCCACATGAAGTGCTC
>JBDHGR010000407.1:0-4592 GCA_039589815.1 Gemmatimonadota bacterium
CTTGCCCGCAGGCCTGGAGGATAAGAATGACTCCCAGCCCAACGAACGCCCCTGTTCTTCTCAACGCGAACATCTGACCCCTCCTCTCCATGATCTGACGGCCTCACGCCTGTCCTGAGGTTTGGGTACCCCCGATCGGACCCTTTGGTTACCTGTGGTGTGAACACGGGAAAGCGCTCATCTTCGTTCCATCCTGACCTCATCGATGGCCGAGAAGACTTCCGACCGTGCGTATCCTCGTGGTAGAAGACGATAAGAAGGTCGCCAGCTTCCTTGAGCAGGGCCTCCGGGAAGACGGATACTCCGTTGATGTGGCCCACGATGGGACCGATGGCGCCCTCAAAGCTCACGTGAACGATTACGACCTCCTGATTCTGGACGTGATGCTTCCGGGGAAGACCGGAATCGAGATCGTTCGAGAGCTCCGGAGAGAAAAGGCCCCGGTGCCCATCCTTCTTCTCACCGCCAAGGACGCCGCAGAAGACATGGTTCGAGGGTTGGACGCCGGGGCCGACGACTACCTCACCAAGCCATTCAGCTTCGAGGTCCTCCTCGCACGGGTCCGGGCCCTCATTCGCCGTGGAGGCGCCCAACGTTTGGAGATCCTCAGGTATGCCGACCTGGAGTTGGACCGGATTCACCACACGGCCACTCGGGGAAGCCGTGACCTCAAGCTCACGGCCAAGGAGTTCCAGCTCCTGGAATACTTCCTCCTCCACCCCCAGGAGGTTGTTCGAAGAACCCTCCTTCTGGAGAAGGTCTGGGATCTCCGCTTCGATCCCATGAGCAACGTCGTGGATGTTCATGTGGCCAAGCTTCGGCAGAAGTTGAGGGCCGGGGGAGAGGAGGCCCTCGTTCACACCAGGAGGGGGGTAGGGTATATCCTCAGTGAGGACGGACCGGCGTGATCGAGAGGATGCGTTCGTTCCGATTCCTTCTCGGAATCCGGGTCACGGCCGCCATGACGGCGGCCGTCGGAGCCGTATCCGTCTTGAGCTTCCTCGGCCTTCGGCAGGGACTGGACCGGGAGCTCAACGCATCCCTCCTCAACGTGGCAACCATTCAGGCCGCGGCGGTAACGGACGACGAGACCGGGGAGATGCGGTTCCCCGAGTGGGAGCTCACCCCCGAGGAAGCAGCATCGGTGAGGGATTTGAACCGGTACGCCCAGATCTGGAGCGCCGACGGAGAGAGCCTGGTGAGAGGCAGGTACATCACCGAGGATCTGCCCTTGGACCCCGACGCGCTGGCCACGGCAGCCGACGACGAGTTGGTGTGGACTCGTGGTGTGTTCCAGGGAATCCCAATCCGATCCCTGTACTACCCGCTGGAGCGGTTGGGGGAGCTCCATCACCGGCATGTTCTCCAGGTCGCCGCGCCCCTGGAGGCCCGGAATCGGATGCTCCGAAGCGTGGGAGTATTCCTCCTGGGCATCCTTGGCACCATCGCCGCCAGCACTTTTGCAGGATCCTGGTGGTTGGCCGGGAGGGTGGTGCGCCCCGTCGACCGTATCATCGACCAGGCTGAAGGTATCGCCAGGGGAGAGCCCCACCGCCTTATCGACGCCTACGCCGACACTTGGGAATACCAGCGCCTTGTCCAGGTCTTGAACCAAATGTTGGGCCGATTGAGCGCATCCCTTGAGACCCAGAAAAGGTTCGCCGCTGATGCCAGCCACGAGCTCCGCACCCCACTGACGGCACTCCGGGGTGAGATCGAGGTCGCACTCCGCCGGGACCGGACCGCCGAGGAATACGTTCAGGTTTTGGACAGCGCGCTGGAGGAGTCCGAGAGGCTCTCCCGATTGGCCGAGGACCTCCTCACGCTCACGCGATCCGAGGCCGGCGTTCTGAAGCCTCAGCTTCAGGCCACAGACCTGACGGAGCGGGTCCGCCGGACTGTCACCCGTCTCTCCACAGAGGCCGAAGGAAAAGCCGTCTGCATCTCGGGGCCCGGGGAGGGATCGGTCCCAGCTGACGTTGATCCCGACCTCTTCGATCAAGTAGTCTGGAATCTCCTTGGCAACGCGGTGAAGTTTTCTCCTTCAGGCGGCCGGGTGGAGATCCGGCTGATCCGGAACGATCGACACGCCGTATTGGAGATCGCCGACGACGGACCCGGTATCCCCGAGGACAAGCTGGAGAGGGTGTTCGAGCGTTTCTTCCGCACTGATGAATCCCGGACACCTGGGGAGAGCGATTCCGGTACCGGCTTAGGCCTCGCTATCGCCAAAGCCATCGTGGAGCTCCACGAAGGATCCATCGCCGTTCAGAACAGGACGGAAGGCGGGGCGGTTTTCCGGGTCACGCTGCCTGCAGCCGATGAGATGCCCCCCCATTAAAAACCGCCAGAACATTAAGGGTTCTTCATCTTCCCTTAACCCTCGTTTCACCCCACCACCTCTACAATCACTCCCAGTAGACCAGAGATTCCATCCACCCTTCCTCCGGGGTCGAGGTTCATGACGGAGAGACATAGGCTGGCGGCCCTGACGGCCGCCCTCTTTTTCGCGATTGGGCCGGTGCCCGAATCCGTGTCGGCTCAGGTCGAACCGGCACCGCCCAGAGCTGCACAGCAAGAGACGGCGACCCTGAGCCTCGGTGAGCTCCTCGATCTGGCCCGGGAACAAAGTCCCCGGCTGAAGGCCGCACTCTTCCGGGTGGACGCTACCCGGACCCGGGAAGCGGAGGCAGGCTTATTGCCGGATCCAACCTTTAGGGTCGGCGTCGCCAACCTGGCCCTTCCCGAATTCTCGGCCACCATGCCCGCCTCCATGGTCCCGTCCTTCCAGGCCACACAACGATTTCCCATAGCCGGAAAACGATCCCTGGCAGAGGAGATCGCCCACCAGTCGACGGAGATCGATGCCACCAGGGCGGAGGAGGTTTGGTGGACGGTTCGAACCGAAGCCGCGCTGGGGTTCTATGAGCTCTACCGTCTCGATCGTCAGGCGGAGGTGCTACGGAGGACGCTTGGGTTCCTTCGGGACTTCGAGGCCGTCGCCCTTTCTCGCTACGGCGCCGGCACCGGACCCCAGGCCGACGTCCTCAGGGCGGGGGTGGCCTCGGTCCGCATGGAGGCCGACATCGAGCGCCTCTTTGCCCTACGGAAAGGTGCGGCGTCGAAGCTCAACGCTCTCGTCAGCCGGCCGGCGGACACTACGGTGCCCTCACCCGAACTGGCGCCCCTACCCCTGGAGATCCCGTCCCTGGAGACCCTCACGGGGTGGGCATTGGAAAGCCGTCCGGCATTACAGGGGATGCAACTGGCCGTCTCCCGGGCCGGCTCGAGCAAGGCGTTGGCCGAAAAGGCCATCTGGCCTGACCTGACGGTCGGGTTGCAGTACGCCCTGGGACGCATGGAAGGAGATCCCAGGAGCATGGGTGGAGCTTCGGTTGGGTTCAGCGTCCCCATTCATGCTGGGAAGCGCCAGAAGAAGCTCAGGGAAGAAGCCGCAGCTTTGGAGAGGATGACCATGGCTCAGTTGGAGGATGCCCTGGCGTCGGTGAACGCCCGGGTAGGCCAGGTTCTGGCGGATCTGGACCGAGCCCGAACCCTCCTTGGGCTCTACCAGGAAGAGATCCTCCCTCAGGCCAGAACCGCGGTGGAGTCGTCACTCTCCTCCTACAGGGTGGGGGCTTTGGACTTCATGGCCCTCATCGACGCTCAAGTGGCAGTGAACCGCTTCGAGGGGGAGTACTTCGACCTCCTCGCTTCCTACGGTGCTTCCGTGGCTCAGCTGGAAATGACCATCGGCCGCGACCTCCCGGTCAGCGGCAATTTCATTTTGGAGATCCGATGAAAACCCGTTCGCAGATCATCCTAGCCGTGACCATAGTGATCCTGTCTGCCGGAACCGTGGCCATCTCCTCCCTCAGGGGAGCCCCACAGGAGCAGGTCGACACAAGCATGGAAGGGCACGACCACTCGGCGATGTCGGCTGGTAGCGACGAGCCCCAGATGGTTTCTCTGAGTGCCGACGGAGCCCGGAAGATCGGGGTGACCTATGCCACGGTGGTCACCGGGTCGTTGCCCCTGACGGTGAGCACCGTTGGGTTCGTCACCTACGACGAGACCCGCCTGACCTCGGTGAGTCCGAAGATCGAAGGATGGGTGGAGCGGCTCTTCGTGGACTTTACCGGAGCGCCGGTTCAGGCTGGCCAGCCTCTCCTGGAGGTCTATTCACCGGATCTGGTCACCGCCCAGGAAGAGCTGCTTCTCGCCCGGGATCTTCTCCAGCAGGCCCAGGAGGCCGGCGGAGAAAGGGCTACGACAAATGCTGAAGAGCTCCTGGCCGCAGCCCGAAGGAGGTTGGCTTATTGGGACATTCCGGAGGACGAGATCCACGCCATGGAGGAGCGGGGCACGGTTTCCAAAACCCTGACCCTCAGGGCCCCCGCAACGGGAGTGGTGGTGGAGAAAAACGTGGTTGAAGGCGCCCGGATCACGCCGGAAATGGAACTGTTCCAGGTTGCGGACCTGAGACGGATCTGGGTCGATGCGGAGGTCTTCGAAAAGGACCTCTCCATGGTGCAGGAGGGTCAGCCTGCCATCGTGAGCTTCGAGGCCTATCCCGGAGAGATGTTCCACGG
>JBDHGR010000408.1:0-5118 GCA_039589815.1 Gemmatimonadota bacterium
CGGACTCGCCTACCTCGAGGCTATTCGTGCGGTGGAGCCGAATCGGACCGTCGCCTTAGTAGACTCAGGCGAGGGTTTGGCCACCGAGGCTGAGGTCCTGAAGCTTGGGCGGACAGAGATCCTGCGGGGGGATATCCGGCGACCAGGCACACTGGATGCTCTCCGACTGGATCGAGCCGACCGGATGATCGTGCTTACAGAAGACGACATGGCCAATCTGGAGATGGCCTGGGGCGGGAAAGAACAGGCTCCGGACCTCCCCATCGCCGTTCACGTGGCGGATCTAACACTCCTGCGTCCGGTGAACAGGATCATCAAAGAAAACCGGGAGATAGACGCTCCGTCGTCCCCTCTCATTTTCAACACGGCTCGCATCGCTGCCCTCAATCTCTTCGACCAACACCTTTATCCGCATTTCCAGGAGACGGGGCAGCTCGATGTCTTGGTAATCGGGGGGTTCGGCCGGTTCGGGCAGACGATCCTGGAGCTCCTCGGGGTCATGGCCGCGGAGGAGTTGGAGAGAGTAGTCGTGGTAGACCGAGATGCTGCTCGGAAGCTCCGTCAATTTCAGGCCGATGTTCACCTCGAAGCCCTCGAGTTCTCTGCAGTTGACGGAGACCTGACAGATCCAGGCACCTGGGCCGGAGTCGAGACCATTCTTGAAGAGTCCGGTGCCGAGCCGGTCTACCTCCTGGCGTCCCGGGAGGAGGTCGTGAACTTCAGAGCAGCCATGCTGCTGCGGGGTCGGTCGAAGGAACCGAGGGTCTTTGCGCGTTGTTTTCATCGGACCCGGTTCGCCGACTCTCTCGCCAGCCAACTCTCCTTCGATCTTCTCGTATTCGAAGACGTTCTTCGAGAGGCGCTGAAGGAGCATTACGAAGGGCTGCTGGCGGTGTAACTCCGGATTCTAAACCCGTATGTCGTGGTGAGGTGCCCCCCTGATATGAACCCGGGCCCAGTCTCATAGATCTTGTAGATTGGGGCCGGATCCAGACAGGAGGGAGATCAAAATGGCGAGAAGGAAGAACGCAACCCCGGCCCAGATCATCAATCATCTTCGCAAGGCCGAGGTGGAGTTGGCCAACGGGAAATCGGTGCGGGAAATCTGCAAGGGATTGGAGATCAGTGAGCACACGTACTACCGGTGGCGGCGGGAATACGGGGGCATGAACACCACCCAGGCCAAGAAGCTCAAGGAGCTCGAGAAGGAGAACCAGCGCCTGAAGCGAGCCGTGGCCGACCTCACCCTGGACAACCTGATCCTGAAGGAAGCCGCCAAGGGAAACTTCTAAGCCCCGAGCGGCGGCGGCGGTGTGTCGTGGTGGTTCAACAGCAGCTTGGGGCGAGTGAACGGAGAGCGTGCCGGGTCCTGGGGCAAGCCCGATCCACCCAACGCAGAAGCCCGAAGGTGAAGGAGGACGAGGAGGCACTGAGGGAGGACGTGGTGAAGCTGGCCCGGAGGTTTGGCCGCTACGGCTACCGGATGATCACGGGGATGCTGAGAGCCGAGGGGTGGAGAGTAAACCATAAGCGGGTCGAGAGGATCTGGAGGCAGGAAGGCTTGAAGGTGCCGAAGAAACAGTCAAAACGAGGCCGGGTGTGGTTGAACGACGGCTCTTGCATCCGTCTGAGGCCCTTGTACCGACACCATGTTTGGTCCTATGACTTCGTGGCGGACCGGACCCATGATGGCCGCCCCATGCGGATGCTGACGGTCATCGATGAATCCAGCAGGGAGTGCCTGGCCATCACGGTGGGCCGGAGCCTTACGTCGGACGATGTCCTGGAGACGCTGACAGGACTCTTCACCCGACACGGGCCGCCCGCCTACATCCGCTCGGACAACGGGCCGGAACTGACGGCGAAAGTGGTTCGAGATTGGCTACGGGAGCTCGGGGTGAAGACCTTGTTTATCGAGCCTGGGAGCCCGTGGGAGAACGGCTACAACGAGAGCTTTAACGGGACGCTGGGGGAGGAAGTGCTGAAGCGGGAGATCTTCTTCACGTTGACGGAAGCGAAGGTGCTCATCGAGCAGTGGCGGCGGGAGTACAACACCATCCGTCCTCACAGCTCACTGGGCTATCGGCCCCCAGCCCCAGAGGCTATTCGGCCGGATCCAGCGTTCCTGAATCTGCCGGCTCTCCGGGGTCCTCACCCCAAGGGCCAGGCGTGGGAGAGTGTGAGACAGTAGGTGGTGCCACCGTTGGGGGCATCTCAGGAGAGCGCGGCGCAGAGGCCGCGCCGGCAACCTTCGAACGTTATCTGACAGCGCCGAAGAGCTCAACTGTTGATGGAGGTCTCGAGCTCACCCAGTCGCTCCACTAGGCTGGCGAACGACGGTGGCTCTTCCATGAACAGCTCCGCCATGTCGTTGTAGTCCTTTTCGATTTTCTCACGAACGTTGGGAGGTGGGGAAAGGCGGAGGGAGCCGACCCGGGCGGTTTCATACGACGCCCACGAAGTGGGGAAAAAGCGAGCCTTATGAAGTGCTACCGCCTCAAGAAGGGCTGTATCTTCGACGCTATGAGAAGATTCCTTCGCATCGGCTAGGAGCACCAGATCGTAGTAATGCCGAGCCATCCTGGGTGTGACTTTCTCGGGGCCTCCATTCGCCAACGCATGGAGGATGGTCGCCTTTTCCCAGAAGGTTCTTCCGACCTCAAGAGTCCGAACAGAAAACGTGTTGACCGTAAAGACGTCCGGAAACGCCTCTGCAGCATATGCGGACACCAGGCGGTCTTCCGCTGGCCAATGGTCAGCTCTCGCTCCAAACTCGAGCCGCACCGCAGGGGCGACATAATCTCCTCTGCGGAGGGTGACACCCGTCTGCGGATAGGTGAAGAACAGGCTCTCGCCGTCTGCGCTTAGGGTCAGTTCCCAAGCCAGATCATCGCCACTGCGGGAAGCCCCTAGCACGTTTTCAACATCCGAGGTGAGGGCTTTGAGCAGGGGGCCTTTGATGTGCTCGTTACACGTCGTCCGGAGTTCTTCAAGAAGTTTCTTGAACGCCTTCTTGCTGGGTGCAGCATCCAACTCGACATCCCCATATCCGAGCACTCCTCGGTCGAGAGAAAGATCAATGTCCTCGGAGAAGCGCCGGATAATGGGATAGGCTTTCGAGATTGAGGTGCCTCCTTTGAAGATCATAGGCACCCCTTGGTCGAGAAGGAACACACGCCTAAGAAGCCAGCAAACCCAGAAGTCCTTCTCGATAAGAGAGGGCGGGAGGTGAGGCAACATCTCTGCCGAGTCTAGGAACAGGGTCTCTCGTTCCTCCTTCGTCCATGTTGCGACTTGATCCATGACGTCAATCCTGAGCGACTTGCCGAAGGATATCCTGTGCCCAACCAGGGTATGACGCGAGTTCTTTGAGGATTCTCCGCTTGTCCCGACTTCCAAGTCGGCTGCGAAGATGGGTGATTACTTCTTCATCAACCGCGTCACGGCCTAAGAAACGGAGAGCTTGGTAGATATCACCGGATATGGTACCAGCTCCCTTGAGGGTGCGAGACCCCGCGTGTCGGAGGACTACCGTACGATTTCCCGCCTTCAGTGTCCGACTAGGTCCGCTGGTGTAGTAGATGGCCCTGGCCGGAACCTGCTCTGACAGTCCCAGGGCGTGGGCAGTAACGGCGCCGCTAGCTTGTAGTTGATCGCCTGAACGCCTTGCTACTGCCTGGGCGAGTTGGTCTGGATCCGGAGAAAGGAATCCGACGCGGGCACTCTTCTTGGGGAAATCATAGAAGCCGCGGTCAAGGCGACGAATCATACCTGAGCGCGCCAAGCGGGAGAGTGCCTGGTCCACTGCCGCTCTCGTTCCAATATCTGCGAAGTCGCTGGCTGAAAACACTGCTCCACGCCCACGACGTCGGAGTCGATTTCGAATTGTGTCTTGGATGCTCATTTTCAGCCCCCTTCCTGTCAGAAAAAATACCTAGTTTTTCTGACACAGCAAACCACTAAACTCTTTGTAATGAAAGGACAAAAGCCCATTTCTATTTTTCGGAGTACGTCTCGTTGGAAGCATGAGTAAGACCCTATCAATCTTCGGGTTTTGGTCGTGCCTCACGGCGGCCTGCCTATAATATTATGGCAGGCCGCCGTGAGGCACGACCGGAAACCCAGCGGAATGGCCTCCGTGACAGACGAGACCCAAACTCCGAACCCAGAGCACCTACCGATTCCCCTCAAACAACTCGAGCGGATCTCCAAGGGTTTGCACGCTCGCTTGGAGGAGGAAACCACACTCGCATTTCCCTCCGTGCAATACATTTTCTCCGAGGTTGGGCGCACCTTCAACAGAATTGACCCTCGGGAACTCCGTGTGGGGTTGCACCTACTTGCCAACAATCCACGACCAGATGCGAGCCTCCCTTGATCCGCCCCCACCTACGGTACCACCTTGAGTGTTAGTTCAAAGCTCCCTGGCTCTGGGGGTGAGGACCCCGGAGAGCCGGGAGATTCAAGAACGCTTGATCCGGCCTGACCGCCTCTGGGGCTGGTGGTCGATAGCCCAGGGAACTGTGAGGCCGGATGGTGTTGTACTCTCGCCGCCACTGCTCGATGAGGATCTTTGCCTCCCTCAGAGCTGCCCGGCTCGATGAACAGCGTCTTCACCCCCAGTTCCCCGAGCCAGTCGCGAACCGCTTTTGCCGTGAATTCCGCGCCGTTGTCCGATCGAAGATAGGTCGGTGGTCCGTGTCGAGTGAAGAGCTCGGTCAGGGCCTCCAGGACATCGTCCGCCTTCAGACTCCTGGCCACCACGATGGCCAGGCATTCCCTCGTGTACTCGTCCAGCACCGTCAGCATCCTCAGAGGCCGCCCGTCATGAGTACGGTCCGCCACAAAGTCATACGACCAGACGTGGTGCTTGTACAAAGGCCTCAGACGGATGCAGGACCCGTCGGTCAGCCAGATCCGGCCTCGTTTGGGCTGCTTCTTCGGCACCTTCAGCCCCTCCTGCCTCCAGATTCGCTCGACCCGCTTGTGGTTCACCCGCCAGCCCTCCGCCCTCAGCATTCCTGTGATCATCCGGTATCCATACCGACCGAACCTTCCGGCCAACTTCACCACGTCCTCCCTCAGCGCCTCTTCGTCTTCCTTGACCTTCGGCTTGCG
>JBDHGR010000409.1:0-4585 GCA_039589815.1 Gemmatimonadota bacterium
TTGTCACCCATCTAAGGACGCTCCTTCCTCCGCTCCCACATCATCGGCATGATGAAGCTCCATGCCCGGTATGGGTTCGAGACGGAGGTTGTGAGTGCGCTTCTTCTCGCCCGTGAAGATCATGGCGTTGGCCACCAGCTCGCTGATTCCCGTGACCTTCACTCCTGGGGCCCAATAGTCACAAACCGTGACTAGAGTGGCCCGATCGATTGCGCACATGGCCGCCAACTGATTGACCCCGTATTTGTCCTGGACGTGTCTGACGGCGCTTCCTCGGGGAAGGCCCCCACGGAGACGCATCTCCATGTTCTCGTCTGTGCCCAGTCCGGCGCCTCCCCCACAGCAGAAGGTCTGCTCACGAATGGTGTTTTCCGGCATCTCGTGGAAGTTGTTGCAGACGTTTCGGATCACATATCGGGGCTCCTCGAAGATCCCCATGGCCCGAGCAGGATTGCAGGAGTCGTGGAACGTGACGTTGATGTGGTCGTTCCTCGATTTGTCCAGGTTGAGCTTGTCGTTCCGGATGAGGTCCGCCACGAATTCCATGAGATGGATCATCTTCGTGGAGCGAGCATGCTCGAAAACGGTCCCGGTGATGGGGGACTTGGGGGTTTCGAGGAAGTCTGCGGGTCCGTTCATGGTGTCCATATACTGATGGATCACCCGCCACATGTGCCCGCACTCACCACCCAGGACCCACTTCACACCCAGTCGTTCCGCGTCGGCATAGATTTTGGCGTTCAGGCGCTTCATCATCTCGTGTGATGTGAAGAGGCCGAAGTTTCCACCGTCGGAGGCGTAGGTGCTCCAGGTGTAGTCGATTCCCAGCTCTTGGAAGAGGAGCATGTACCCCATGCAGGTATAGATGCCCGGGTCCGCCACGAAGTCCCCTGACGGGGTCACGAAGAGGATCTCCGCGCCCTTCTTGTTGATAGGAATGTCCACCTTGATGCCCGTGGCGTCCTCGATGTCCTCCGCCATGAACTCCAGGGTATCCACCAACCCGTGGGGCTGAATCGCCAGGTGGTTGCCGAAGCGGAAACAGTTGGCCACCGGCTCGATGACCCAGTTCACGTAAAGGCCCAGGAGTCCGATGAGCTCCCGGCCGATCATGGTGATCTCGGCCGTGTCGATGCCGTAAGGGCAAAAGACCGAGCAGCGGCGGCACTCGGTGCATTGGAAGAAATAGTAGAACCACTCCTTGATTACGTCCTCCGTGAGGGGCCGGGCACCAGCCATGGTCCCGAAGACCTTCCCCATGGCCGTGAAGTCTTTCCGGTAGATGGACCGGAGAAGCTCGGCACGGAGTACGGGCATGTTCTTGGGGTCACCACTGCCCAGGAAGAAGTGGCACTTGTCGGCGCAGGCCCCGCATCGGACGCACGTATCCATGAAGAGCTTGAAGGACCGATACTTGATCAGGCGATCCGCCATCCCCTCCAGGACGATTCGCTGCCAGTCCTCGGGAAGGCTCCAGTCGATGTCCTCCACCGCCCATTCCCTGGGGTGGGGAAGGTCGACAACCTTCAGGTTTTTGGCTTTGCCCGGATAGATGTAGGAGCCCTTCCGGAGATCCACCGGGGTGTCCATCCAGGTAGTCTTGGGCGGCTTTGTATCGATCTGCAGGAGCTCTTCCTGCTTGTAGTAGTCCAGTTCGTCGAATTTCGACATGGTTTATTCCTTCTCCAGCGGCTTGTCCACCGGGATCCCGGCTCCGACCATCTTCTCCCGCAGCTCGTCCTCGTACTCCTCGTAGGGATGGAGCTTCACCGGGTAGTCCCACGGGTTCACGTGACGAACGGCCCGGTTGTTGTTGGCCATGTTCCGGGTGGGGCTGAGAAACACCCCTGCCATGTGGGTGAGCTTGGAGAAGGGGAAGTAAGCGAGAAGAATGGAAACCAGGAGAAGGTGTCCGTAGAAAACCGGGCTGATCCCATCGGGGACCACCGGGGCGAAGTGGAAAAGACCCACCATCAGCTCTTTGACGGCGGCGATGTCCACCTTGTCCAGGTGCCTCATCCAGACTCCGCTTGTTCCGATGCCCAGGAGGAGGAAGAGGGGGAAGTAATCCCCGATCAGCGAGATGTACCGCACCTGAGGATTCGTCAGACGCCTATAAAGAAGGATCGTGACCCCCAGGAGGAAGGTCAGGGTGGTGGTGAAGACCACTGGCAGACCGATCTCGAAAAACCCGTCCGCTGCCTCGATGAAGGTCACGAACCCAGGAACCGGATTCGTCATCAACCGGAAGTGCCGGATGATGATCACCAGGAACGACCAGTGCATGAGCATTCCGGCCAACCAGAGTAGGTGATCTGTCCGGTACACCAACCGTTTCCCGTCCACCAGTTCTGCTTTGGTGTTGCGAAGGAGGGAGCGAAAGAAGAGGACTTCGAGAGCCATCCGCCCCGCGGCCTGCAGGGGGGTATGGGGATTCTCGAGACGGCTGTGGGGAATCCAGTCCAGAGTCTTCTGCTGTCCGCAGCTGGTGGGAATCCGAAAGGGGACCGAGCTCTTCGACCATCCCATGACTTTCGTCACCATTCCACCCAGGAACAGGAGAAGTGCAAGAGATGGGATGATGACCCCGAAGATCCACCCGAGGCCAAGGACACCTCCCAGCATCCCGACCACAAAGAGACCGCCCACGGCTGCCGTGGCAACCAATATGTTCATCACAGATCCTCTCGGTGCTCGTTTTGGTGCGTCGAGGTCTTCTGACTCGAATCCTCCAACACTCCTTCAGGTCCTTCACCCTGCCGGTTCATCTTGTCCAACACGAAGGCCACCTGCCGCCTTACCTCTTTGACACGTAACTGGGCCAATTCCTCTCTCATGGCCGAGTAGAGCTCGAACGCCGCCACGGCCGTCTCATCGATCTTCTGGTCCAGGGCGGCGAGCTCGTCCTGGTGGCCGCCATTCGCCTTCGCTTCGGGGATCACATCCCGGACGATGGACCGGAGCGAGAAGACAAAGGACAGGGCCTGGCTGGGAGTGAGATCCTGGACGGCCCGAATTCGGATGATCTGATCGAGGTGGCTTCGGAGTTCCTCTTGGTCCATCCCGCCCATGATGGCCCGGAAGATTCCCCGAGTACCCTCTCGAACGCTGTGGCCCAGAGGGTTGGAAAAGGGATCCTGTTGCACTCGAAAGAGGGCAGCAGCGTCGGACGGGTAAGCGGACAGAACCTCGTCCACCCATCGATCCACGATGGTGTCCTTCCTCTCCTCGAGCAGGTCCCGGAACGTCATCACGCACACTCCCACACCAGTCTTCAGGTTACGCGATCCGGCCGTCTGGCCGGCACCGCCAGCCCGGTTCGCACCCTTTGTCCCCGGCCTTATCCCTTGAGGCCAGGAATGGAAGGGGCGGGGGCGTTCCGGCGAACCCGGAACGCCCCCGTCACCAGATCAGACGCAGCCCGTGGGCTTCGGCAGTCCAGCAACCTTACAAGCGCCCTTGGCAGGGCCGCTGGGAAAGAGGTCATAGACCTCCTTCAGCGAGAATCCGGTCTGCTTACAGAGCTTCCGAATCATGGGAGCCATGTTGTACTCCAGGTAATAATCCCGGAGGTAATGCACGAGCTTCCAGTGATTGTCAGTCAGGTCGTCCACACCCTCGGTCTTAGCCAGGTCGGTAGCAACACCCTCGTCCCACTGGTCCGGATCCTGGATGAAACCATCTTCATCGATTTCCATCTGCTTACCACCGAGTTCCACCATCTCCATTTGTTTTCCTCCAATTTCAGCGCCCCGCCTAGGGGCTTTGGGTGCGAGGGGATCGAATGGGGCCGACCTCCCAACGCAGATCAAAACATCTCGATATCCACCCGGGGTCCGTCCCGTAGGGTCGCAGGGACCGGCATCCGAAGAGCCATCTTCTTCAGCTTTTCCCGGTGATCCTCCGGAACGTCTTTTGGTAATTCAACGTCCAACACGATCGATCCGACTCGGTTGGGGTTTTCCACCAACTCCAGAGTAAGGCTGACGGAGACGTCTCCGTCGGTGTAACCCCTTGCATCACAATACGCTTGCACCATGGTGGCCAGGCAGGCACCGGAGGCCACGCCCAGGTATTCCACTGGGCTCGGTCCACCGTCCTTGCCGCCCTCTGCCACGGACATATCCGTAGTCATGACATGTCCCCGGAGCTGGACTGCGAACTTGAGGCCCTCTTCCCTGGTTACCGTGATCAGATCCATGATCCTCCCCTCAGCCTCGTTCGAGCCGCCTTACTTGGCGGCGTCTCCGGTGGCGGCCCCGTGAAGCTTCACCTCCACCTTCTCTTCCAGCCCGGCGTAGAACCCCCGGAGAAGAGCCACGACCTCGGGCTTACTGAATTCGGGCGGTACGGCTTTGCCCTCGGAGAGGGACTTCCGAAGCATGGTCCCGGAAAGGAGGAGCCGGTCGCCTTCGACGTGGTTGCCATCCTCGTCCAGAACAGCCTTTTCCGTGTGGGGGCAGGTCTTCATGGAAGCCATTTCCCCGCAGGAATAGCAGAAGAAGGTCCAATCCATCTTCAGGGCCTGGGTCAGGAGGCTGCCCTGCGGGATCTCGTCGAAGATCTTGTGGGCGTCGAAGGGGCC
>JBDHGR010000410.1:0-4572 GCA_039589815.1 Gemmatimonadota bacterium
CTGGAACGGGCGATTCCGTTGTTCGGATTGTCAAGTCCCAACAAACCCTTCGATTATCGCCGAATTGGGGGAACCCGAAACCGACGGACCTCTTGAACGTGGAGTTCCCGGTCAAGAAGGCCGATTCCATACAACCATCCCCCACCAATCACGACTGAGGAGAGATCAAAGTCCGCCTGTTCGGGAAGTTCAACATGTGCCAGGAGCTCTCCGTCGACCGAGATCACCTTAAACAACGGTCGCCCTCGGTCTGAAGGAACTGCGAGCTAGATCCTCCCCTCGGCATCCACCGTGAGGTGCTGGACCGCTGGATAGTGTGAAGGCACTACGATCTGATCGAGGAACGAATTGGGGCTTGCTTGTCCGGCTCGAGCCTGTTGTTTGATCAGGTTTTCGGTGTGTTCGATTCCCCTCTGCAGGTCGTCTTCGGGGATCGAAACAGGGGTTGTTTCGCAGGTAATGGTTCTAGACTCTGAGGGATTACTGATGACCAGCTCGCACAGGTCGCCGTTTGTTGCGACAACCCTTCCATCGGGCAACACATCCCACATGGTCCGCACCGTGAACGGTTGGGGAACGTAACCATAATACCCGATCTGTGTTGTTATCAGGATCGGCTCGCTGACCCTCATCGGGATCGGGATGCTCTCTGGTACCCGACGGGGGCCGGTGCTGGGAATCGACAGCACGTGAGAATGGCTTCGCGTGGCTCCCCACCCTTGCCTGCCATCGAAGATCCTGTGACCCGGCCCTGGGGGATCTCCACCCCCTGACTACCGCCAGGCCGGGCGTACCAACCAATGAAACGGCCACTTCGAAGAGTGGTCGAACCTTTGGCGCGGAAGGAAGCCTCCTTTTTAGGAGGGTCACCGCCCAGACGAGAGGCCCTCCAAGTAATGCTCCGGCGTTACTAAACCGGCATCCGATAGCACATTAAAAGCGGCATCCGAGAGCGGCACGAAGGAAAGGGGGACGTCATTGTTGCAACCGCCGAAAAGGATCGCACCGCGTCGACTCTGGTGAAGTGTGAGCCGCCGGCCGTACGAGGCCGCCACCGCTGAGATGGTCGCGGAATCATTCAACTTCAAGGCATTCGCGAGTTCCTCGATGTCCTCGAAGTCTTCATCCTCCAAATATGGACACGCGAACAGCTGTTCGCACCCTTTGGCACGGTGCACGCAATCCCCGCCAGTTGCTACGTAGTCTTCATCGCATTCCGGGTCGCCATCGCAAGCGTAGACCCTGTAGTAATCCATCCCGGAACAATCTTCGCACTCCCCGCACCCTGGGTCTTGTGCCGTCGCCACCGCTGGCAAAGCCAGCAAAGCAGCAGACAGGAAGAGGCTGACCATTAACTTTGCACCGCGACTCATGATCCTGCCCTCCTCTGAAGGTTACCTCATCTTATTGAGCTTTGAAGATTCCAGATCTCGACCCTGGGGACCCCCAGGTCATCCTCTGACACCCCAAAAACCAGGTCTTCGCCTAGGAACCCCCACACGACCTGTGGAAATCTCTGGGCGGCCAAAAGGCGCCCAGACGACGGATTAATGACTTGGATGAGAGTGTCCATAATGTTTTCGTACTTATCGGGCTGCTCCATTACCATCCCCGTACTCAGCGTCTTCGGCACCATATGGCTCTCCCAATCGGGTGCTTTGAGGAGGATCAGAACCACAAGGTACCCCTGGTCATTGAATCTGATCGCTGGAATAGAAGGAAGGGGTTCCAGCGAATTCCGGTTGGCGTTGGCGGCAGGATCGGGGGGGAACCACTCGACCTGCCCCACAAGCTCCCGAATCTTCTTCCCGGTCCTCAGGTCCCATTCCCGGAAACGGTACTTGCTCCGAGAACTCGTCCAGAGGGTTGTATCGGAACCGAGGGTAAGGCTACGATATCCGGGCCATCTCTCCCTGAGGTTGAAATGCTCGCCCTCTTCCGCCCCGAAAGACTGGAGGATGTTCCCGTCGGAGGGGTCTAGAAGGTGGATAGGCAACCCGACCAAGTCCCGATTGGTTGAGACCATGTTAGCGGCGATCCTGCCGTCCTCGAGAAACACTGCGTTCGGCACCTTTCCAAGGATCGGCCATTCGCTCAAGATCTCCCCGTCCGGGGAGAATAGGGTGTGCCGGGAGTTGTTTCGATCGAACACGTGGATGTTCACATCCCGGTCAGCGACGACTCTCGTGTTACCCCGGAACTCTCCCGGACCCTCACCACGTCGCCCAATCTCCTTTATGAAAGTGCCCTCAGGAGAGAAGACCTTGAGGTTCTCCAACAGCCCAACCCAGATCTGCCCCTTTCCATCGATCGCGACAAGGTCAGTCATCTCTAGGAAACCAGGTCCGTCCTGCTCTCCGAGGGTAAGGGAGTGGATCAACTCCAAGCAGTCGCTGCATGTGGTGGCCTCACCACTGATCTCTATGGTCTGACCTGCCAACCCGGCCTGGAACAGGAGGGAGAGTAGGGAGAAGACCCACTTTGTCATTGCATTCCCCCGACAAATGGAATGGAATGGGAGCGACCAAGCCGCTCTTCCGCTTACCGCCCGGCAGTTCCTACGTTTCGCCGGACCGCCACCGGTTGCCCCTGAAAACCTTTGGAGGATAAAGCAGCATACATTCCCTGCCCCCGTGAGAGACGCGATCAACCCCCTCCGCCCCCAGGATCGAAGCCCTCGCTATCCTGAGCGCGGCGATCGGCACTCTCAGCCCAGAAAGCGGCGAGGGGCTTCACGCCGAAAGCATGGAGGTGTTCGAGGAATTCGTGATGCAGCGACACGAACGCTACTGGTCCCCCCTCCGCTTGGCAACCACTGCGTATGAACGCCATTCTCTGAGAATGGCTCACTAAGAGCCTGTCACCGTGGGCCGACAGCACGGCGGCCCAATCGGAGGCGGACTCCGCCGCTTCGAGCGCCTCGATGATCTCCGCTACCGAAGCCAGTGGATCCTGCTGGCCCCCACGTCCACACCCAAAGTCGCACGAACAACACTCCCACTTGTTACAGATGGTCGCGTAAGTTTCATGTTCGGATAGGTAATCGCCCTTCTTTTCCGCATATTCGATGCACGTCCACGAGCAAAGGTCGCGGCAGTCTTGGGCGGACAGCGGCGCTGCCAACATGGTGAGGCCTCCTAGAAACAGCGTCCAACTCAACATTCGCGTGACTGACATCTTGCTTACTCCTCTTCCTGGTGGGGAACAAGACACCCCTTGTTGGGAGCAGGGGCTCGATCAATCCTGGATCCTTAGGCTCACTCGCCAGATGGCGATTCGCGGGCTCCCATCCTGCATGGGCAGGGGCCCATGGGCAAAGTCGGATCCGAGGAAGCCAGCGATCACCTCATCGTGCGTCGTCCGAGCTATGATCGTACCGGTATCCACATCGATTACCTCGATCACGGAATCGTAGACAGCGTTCCAGTCGTCGAAGTCAAGTATGCTGTGTCCGCCCGGCTGCGCTACCTCGTACAGATGCTCACGGCCGTCCTCTTGGGGCATCCACGAAACCACCCACAGGTACCGGCCGCCAGATACGTGGATAGTGGCGACGAAGGACGGAAGGTCCGGATTGGCTGGTGTCGGGGGCTCGGGCCGCCCGCGCTCTGGGGGCTCCCAAAGCCCTGGTCTCTCGAAGCGGGAAACGAGCTGCCCCTCTGTCGTCCAAGCGTCGACCTTGTAGGCGAACTCATCAGCGGCGAAGATCCGTCCTTGCCCATCTGCGGCCAAGCGTTTCATGTCCCCGATGAGTCCAGAGTTGGTCGTCCTGCCGAAGGACCGAGCAACATCAGAACCTTCCAAAACGTGGAGCGGCTGAACAATCCCCTTTTCGTCGGGCCTAATCCCGCTCGCAAGGTACCGGTCGCGCCCTGGCAGGCCGACCACGACCGGGCCAATTATCGGGAGTCTATACTCACGAACCAACTCGAACGACATGTCAAGTACCGTGACACGTGCGTTACCAGGATCGAAGATGGTAACCTCACCCTCCTCGTTGCCGTGGATCGCGGTTGGGTTGGTGAACTCTAGCGGCCCTTTTCCCGCCAGCCCGACCCTCGTGACGGACGTGCCTTCGCCGTCAAACACAGCGATGTAGTCGCGCTGTGTGACCCAAAACCGCCCCACTTGGTCACGCGCGACAAACTGACTCTCCTCAATCATTCCTGGACCGTCGACATCCCCCAGAGTCGCTTCAAGAGTCAGCTCGATACAACTACCGCACACCTCAGCAGCCTCGCGCACCCGGATTGGCTCGACGACACCCGTTCCCGCCGAGATCTGCTGGGCCCCCAGCGCCGAATTCCCAACGCAGGTCGCGGCGCCAGCGGACATCAGTAGCAGTGCTGTCGAGAGGTGTCCGAGGAGTACCGAAGCTGGCCCGGTAGCTTCCGTGCGGTCTTTGGGCGTAAACAATTTCCCCCCTCTCTCGTCGTAGGGACACAAGCGCAGCGGTTCGGGTTAGCTAGATCCCATCCATAAACTTGCAAGTCCTTGCGGGAGAAGGAGAAAGGCGCATCCGGCGCTCGCAGTTTTGCGTGGTAGGGCTTAGGTTCACTGCGACGAAACAGG
>JBDHGR010000411.1:0-4572 GCA_039589815.1 Gemmatimonadota bacterium
TGGACGGCCGATGGGTTTACCTCTGTTGGCGCCTTGAGGAGTCGGAGTTGGGGGCTTTGCACGAGGTTGCCGACGGCTATTCTGGTAGGAAACCCCTCACCCCGCAGGTGGCTGGGAGGATGGGAAGGGCGGAACCCGAGGACGCACCGGATGAGTCGGACCAACGACGCTGAGGCCGGAGCCTCCTTTCTCCAGCTAAGGCCAACCCGAAACGAAGTTCGGGGGGTTCTTGCCTTGGCGTTCCCAGTGGTGACGGTTCAGGTGGGGATGATGTTCATGGGGGTTGTGGACACGGTCATGGTGGGGCACTTCTCTGCCCGTGACCTCGCCGCCGTAGCGCTGGGAAACCTCTACTTTTTCACCGCCGTGGTCTTTCCCATGGGGCTTCTCATGTCCCTGGACCCATTGGTGTCGCAAGCGGTAGGGGCTGGCGACCGGCCGGCGATCGGCCGGGCTCTCCAACGCGGTGGCCTCTTGGCCCTTGTCCTCACCATTCCCGTTGCGCTGGTGCTCGTCCCGGGCGATTCCCTCCTGACCGTTCTCCGGCAGCCCCCCGAGGTAGTACCCGTGGCCGCCGGATATGCGCTTGCCTCCATCCCGGGGATCTTTCCGTTTCTGGCTTTTGTCGTTCTTCGCCAAACACTCCAGGCCATGGGCCGCGTGGCACCCATTGTGGTAACCATCGTGGTGGCCAACCTGGCCAACGTCTTCTTCAACTGGGTCCTGATCTTCGGCCACTTCGGGTTCCCGGCACTGGGGGCGGTTGGGTCTGGGTGGGCCTCCAGTCTCTCCAGGGGGCTGATGCTCCTTGGGTTATTGGGCTTCTCCTGGCCGCTTCTCAAAGTGTACCTCCGGCCGCTTCGGCCTGAGTCGTTTCAGGTTCGTGCGCTGGCCCGGATGGTGCGGTTGGGAGCGCCCATCGGAATCCAGTTCGGGCTGGAGTTTGGAGCCTTCGGAGCCATCGGGATTCTCATGGGGTGGCTCGGAGCCATAGCCATGGCTGGACATCAGGTGGCCATCAATCTCGCCTCCCTTACCTTTATGGTTCCCCTGGGGATCTCTCAGGCCTCGGCCGTCCTGGTGGGGCAGGGGGTGGGGCGTGGTGATCCCGTCGGGGCTCGAAGGGCCGCCGGTGCCGGACTCTTGCTCGGTGTGGCGTTCATGACCCTCACCGCCTTCCTCTTTCGTGTAATGCCCGAGATCTTCGCCCGGGTGTACACCGACCAGGCCGAGGTCGTGACATTGGCTGCGATGCTCATTCCCGTTGCGGGCCTGTTTCAGGTGTTTGACGGCCTTCAGGTGGTATCCGCAGGGGTCCTCCGAGGGGTGGGGGACACCCGGTCCCCCATGATCGTGAACCTCCTGGGATTCTGGTGTCTTGGAATGCCAGTGAGCGTCTGGATGGGGTTTCGGACCGCTGCAGGCCCTGTGGGTCTTTGGTGGGGGTTGGTGGTGGGCTTGGCGGCCGTTGCCGTTTTTCTCCTCCTCCGGATCCGGACCCATCTTGGCTCGGAACTAAGGCGGATCGTCATCGACGATGAGGAGTAATAGGGGCAATGGAACCCTTCAAAATTCCTCTGTTTCCGCTGCCGATGGTCCTGTTTCCGGGAACGCTGGTACCGCTACATGTTTTCGAGGAACGCTACCGGGAGATGGTCGGCCACGTGATGGAGGGAGACAAACGCTTCGGCCTCATTTTTCACGACCCGGACGAGTCGGGTCCTTTTATGAACGAAGAGGGGCAGATCGGAACGGTGGCATTGATCAGGAGGCACCAGCCGCTTCCGGATGGGCGATCCATGCTCCTCGTCCGGGGATCGGAGCGCTTCCAGATCCACGCCGAGGTCACCGGCCCCGCTCTGTACTACGAGGCCACGGTCACGCGGTACGAGGACAGATCCCCGGAGATAGACCGGGAGCGCCTCGTAGCCCGAAGGAAGCGGTCTTTGGCCCTCTTCAAGAACGTTCTTCAGACTCAGCCCCATGTGCCTGACGCAATGCCTTCCTTTTCCACCAAAAAGGAGTTGTCATTCCGTCTGGCGGCGGTGGTCCGTATGGACCCCTTTTGGCAGAGGGAGCTATTGGAGTTACAGGACGAGGTGGCCAGACTAGATCGTCTGGACCCGATCTTCCAGGCGGGGTTGGAACGGTGGTGGGCTGACGGTAGGGCGGAGGCCTGATGAAAGACGAAGGTATGCCCACGGATCGGGTGCCTGCCGCACCCGTGGCTCCTGTAGCTCCCGTGGCCCCCCCGGTCCCCTTTACACCCCCGGCCTCCGTGGCGAAAGAGCCCTGGATCGAGACCAGGCAGGGCGGGTGGTTCTTTGTGAACGCCCTGCTCGTGGCACCAGAACTGGTGGTTCTATTTCCACTGGTATTGGGAATGCTTTCAGGGGTTCTGGTTCCTGGGCGGGAACCCTCGCCCTTTCTGGATACCATCCCGTTCCTCGCCTCTAAGGCCATTCCTCTTCTGGGGTGGCTCCTGGTGATCCCGATCTGGACCACGATTCGGAATCTCCGGATGGACGGACTACGCCTCCCCAAGGTCTTCTTGGGGATCTTCTTGGTCCTGCACGTTTCCTTTCTGGGTTACACAGTCTGGAGCTGGATAGGGTAGAGGCGGGGGTTTTAGAATTCTCCCAACAGGGTGATTTCGGGCACCAGGGTGTGACCTGTTTCTCTGTGAACCGTCTCCCGGGCCAAGTGGATGAGGGTCAAGACGTCCGAGGCGGATGCCCCGCCCAGGTTCACGATGATATTGGCGTGGTGTTCGTAGATCTGGGCCCGTCCATGGATTCGGCCCTTGAGCCCACACTCGTCGATGAGGCGTCCGGCACCCACTCCCTCCACTTTCTTGAAAATGGATCCGGCAGATGGATTTCGGTGGAGGTCGGGGTGCCTCTCCTTCCGCCAGAGGAGGTTCTCCTGCATGACCCTCTTCATCTCAGGAAGGGGTTGGGGTTCGAGCTGGAATGTGACGGAGAGTACGACATCGTCTTGATCGTGGAGGATGCTGTAGTCGTAAGCGAACTGAAAGTAGTCTCCTCCCACCTCTTCTTCTCTCCCCTGTTCTGAGAGAATCTCTGCGGACTCCACGAACTCTTCAATGAACACGGTCCGTTCCCGGGCCGGGGCAGGGGAGAGAAAATGCAGGTTCTGCCAGATCGCCCCGCCCACGGTGCTGGGAATCCCTACAAAGTGATGGAGGCCGCCCAAGCCCTTTTCGACGGTGGCCTGGATAAGGTGGGGAAAAACCTCCACACCGGCTCCAGCCCGGACCCTGTGGGATTCGTGGAATTCAATGCCCCCAAGCTCGTTCTTTACGACCAGGCCCCTAAAGCCTTTGTCCCCGACCAGGATGTTCGCACCCCGGCCCAGGAGGAACGTGGGGATTCCCAACTCCCTGCTGAGCGTTAGAACATGGACCAGTTCACGAACCGTGGTGGCCGTGAAGAAGAGGTCAGCCTCACCCCCGATCTTAAAGGTGGTAAATGGGGCCAGCGGTACCCGCTCCAGGATCCTGGCCGGTCCCAGGTATGCCTCCAACTCGTTTCTGTGGCGGGCCGTATCGGGATGCATGAAGGAACTTATGGATAGAGGGAGGGTGTCGGAAGGCGACCGAAGGAGGAGAGCTTGGCGGATTCCACGCAAGAGCCGGCCCGGTACGACGTTCTATTCGATGGGGCCTGTCCGGTCTGTAGGGGGGCGGTTGAACGTTTGAGGGCCTGGGATCGTGATGAGGTTCTGGAGTTCGTTCCCGCACAGGCCCCCGATCTATTGGAGCGTTTTCCCTTTATCTCTCGAGATGCATTGTCGGAATCCATCCACCTTGTGGGAAGGGATGGGGAAACCTGGGAAGGTGCCGGTGCCGTGGAGAAGTTGGTGCGGGTTCTGCCCGGATGGAGTTGGGCCGCTTGGGCCTTTCGCCTTCCCATGGCACGCCCGGTGGCGGGAATAGTTTATCGCTGGATTGCCCGTAACCGTTATCAGCTGCGGTGCCGTGATCATTGTCCCGGAGCTGAGGGACCCTTTCGAACGTAAAGGCCATCGAAAGCCACGGTCCAACTCCTCCCGCCGTCTTTGGAGGCCTCCCAAAGCTGGCGCACCCGATCGGCGTCTCCGTCGACCTGATTCCAGCGGATGCGTTGGCGTACAGTTCCTTCCGGCCCTGTCGTTTCACCTTCCAGCACCATGGCGCCGTTCTCGAACCCGCCTTCCAGAATCAAAAGGAGCCCACCCACATCCACCCAGGTCTGGTGCCACACCCCTCGAGCTGCATCGTAGATGTTGAAGCTGTGGCCGGAGTACCCGGAAGGGGTGATGTAGCTCTCCCGGAGGACGCAACCGTTCAGGATCTTCTCGATGGTGTTATGGCCGGCCACATCGCCGTTCGGAAGCTGAACCACCCACTCCCCCACCCAGAAATCGAACTGTCGGGCCTCGGGAGCCGAGCAGGGTGGAGTCTGCTGGTCTTCCTGGGCTGCCGCGTCGGTAGCGGTGAGTGGGAAGGCGGCGATCAGGCCCAAAAGGAAGAACCCGGGGAAAGGGCCGGGCGAGATGAGTTCGGATCGA
>JBDHGR010000412.1:0-4566 GCA_039589815.1 Gemmatimonadota bacterium
GTGTCGGCCCTCCTAATGGAATCTTCGGAGAATCCCAATGAAAGAGACGGTTCTCCTCGTCACCGGTGGTGCCGGTTTCATCGGGTCCGCCCTAATCCGCTACCTGATTCGGGAGACTCCTTACCGAGTCGTCAACGTCGACAAGCTCACCTACTCGGGTAACCTCGAGTCTCTCGAGCCCGTCTCCGCAAGCCACCGGTACGACTTCGAGAAGGTGGACATCTGCGATTTCACAAGCCTGCAGCGGGTATTCGCCCAACATCGTCCGGATGGGGTGTTTCACCTCGCCGCCGAGTCCCACGTGGATCGGTCCATCGACGGCCCCGCCGAGTTCGTACACACCAACGTGGTGGGTACCAGCGTCTTGTTGGAGGTGGCGTCCCGGTATTGGGCCAACCGAGGAGAGGATTCGGCGTTCCGCTTCCTGCATGTGTCCACCGATGAGGTTTTTGGGAGCTTGGGACCCACGGGGGCCTTCACAGAGGATTCCCCTTACCAACCCCGCTCGCCTTATTCCGCCTCCAAAGCCTCAGCGGACCACCTGGTGCGGGCGTGGCGCGAAACCTACGGATTTCCAGCAGTCGTTTCGAATACCTCCAACAATTTCGGGCCCTATCAGTACCCAGAGAAACTGATTCCTCTGGCTATCCTTAACGCCCTCGAGGGCAAACCGATACCCTTATACGGGTCGGGCCGCAACGTGCGGGATTGGATCTTCGTCGATGATCACGTGCGGGGCCTGTTGGCTGCCTGGGAACGGGGTAGGTCGGGAGAGTCGTACAACATCGGGGCTCGCTGCGAGCGCCAGAATCTCCAGGTCGTCCGGACGCTATGCTCGGTGTTAGACGAACTTGTGGAAGAGCCCAAGGTGGAGAGTCACGCTTCGCTCATCGAGTTCGTTACCGACCGGCCCGGCCATGACTGGCGATACGCCATCGATCCTTCGAAGGTTGAAAGAGAACTCGACTGGCGACCCTTGGAGAGCTTTGAAAGTGGGATACGGAAGACCGTCTCCTGGTATCTGGAAAATCGCGCCTGGTGTGACCGGGCTCAGGCGGACAAGTATGGCAGGCAACGCCTCGGGTTGAGGGAGTTCTCCTAAAACGAACCGTCCTCGGGAATCCGGACGCCACTCGACTTCACTTCAAGCTCAGGTAGAGCCTCTTCATTATCTGAATCTGGCCTGCGTGGTAGGTGTCATGGAGCACGGCCCCGAATAGAAGATCGCCGAAGGTATAGCCTTCTCCCTTGCCAGCCGTCTCATCGAAATCAGCCGGGTCGAACGACCTCACCACTGTCATCAAACTCTCGTGGACATCGCGGACCAGCTCTCGGTCCTCCTTCCAGGATTCGGTCGACGGCTTCTCCGGCAGGGCAGGCCAGTTACTCGGAGATCGAGGGAATTGGCCTCGCCTCTCCCCGGTGAGCCTCCTCCGCACCGCGTACTCCCAGTAGGCGATGTGAAGGGCCAACTCCCAGATGCTGTGGCGGTCCGGCGCTGGCTTCCAAACCGCCTCCTGCCAGGAAACCCCCCGGAGAGCCCCAAGTGCGGTGGCCCCTCCATGCCAGAGCTTTCTTCCCGGAAGCGGGTGGAGAAGCTCCAGGACCGCATTCAATCTGGACCGGGACATCGATACGACTCCCCTCTATGTATGTTCGGCCACTGCGTCAGGGGCCCCGGACCCAGAGAGGGGACTCCTCCCCTGCCTGGTCACGGCTTAGGACCCTCCTTCAGCTCAACCCCTGGACCCGTCTTCCGTCTCCCTCCATCATGAGATACGGCCAGATGCGCGGTTTGGCGAGACCAGGGAGAAGGACCATGTCCAGGGCGTTCGTGAATGTCAATTCCCACGAGCATGCCCCACCTCTGAGGTAGTTATTCTCACGAGCATGCCCCACCCTGGGGGCGAGTTTCTCACGAGCTTGCCCCACCCCCCCTCGGGGCCACCCGAGCCATCTTTGCGCCCGACTCGAACGAGGAGGTGCGCGGATGGCCTATCGAGAGGTGGCCATGTGGGAGATCCTGTCCGTTCTGGAACGTATTGGCCGGGGCGAGAGCCAGTCGGCGGTGGCCCGCGTCACCGGTCATTGCAGGAAGACGATCCGCCGGTATGTGCGCACAGCAAAGAGCCTGGGCTGGGACCCTGGTTCCGACCCGCCCAGCGAGGCCCTGGCGGCGGAGGTGTTTCTCCGACACCGGCCTACGGGGGATCGAAGGCCAGGAGATGCTGAGGAGGAGCTGCTTCCTCACCTGGAGGCCATCCGCCGCTGGCTGACTCCGGCCCCAGGGGAGAAGCGGGGGCTCAAGCTCACCAAGGTCCGGCAACTCTTGGAACGGCAGGGCGTCCGGGTCCCCTATAGCTCGCTGTACCGGTTCGCGGTCAACCATTGCGGTTTTGGCAGAAGGCACCGGGCGACGGTCCGGATGGCCGAGTGTGAGCCGGGGGAACTGGCCGAAGTGGACTTCGGCAGGCTGGGGTTGGTTCCCGACCCCGACACCGGCCGTCGGCGGGTGGCCTGGGCCCTGTCGGTCATCCTCGTCCACAGCCGTCACCAGTACGTTCACGTCACCTTCTCCCAGAAGCTCCCTGACCTGATCAACGGCCTGGAGGACGCCTGGCTCTGGTTTGGGGGCCTGCCTCGCCGGGTCACCCTCGACAACATGAAAGCCGCCATCCTGAAGGCCGATCGCTACGACCCGGTCTT
Source organism: Gemmatimonadota bacterium (assembly GCA_039589815.1). Classification (GTDB taxonomy): domain Bacteria; phylum Gemmatimonadota; class Gemmatimonadetes; order Longimicrobiales; family Gaopeijiaceae; genus JABDNZ01. The sequence continues at coordinate 2,707 of JBDHGR010000412.1, forward strand.
CCAGCGGACCTTCGAGGACTACGCCCGCCACCGGGGCTTCGTTATCGATGCCACCCGCTCCAGCGATCCCACCGGAAAGCCCCACGTCGAGCGGGGTGTGCCCTACATCCGGGAGAGCTTCTTCCGCGGCGAGAACTGGCTCAACCTGGAGCACGTGCAGCGCGACGCCCTCCGCTGGTGTCTCGAGACCGCCGGCACCCGGATCCACGGCACCACCCGCCAGCGGCCCCTGGCCGTCTTCGAGAACGTGGAACGGGAGCACCTCCTCCCCTTCGTGGGCGAACGCTTCGACACCCCCAAGTGGGGCCAGTACAAGGTCCATCCCGACCACCACATCAGCTTCCAGCGGGCCCTGTACTCCGTCCCCCACGCCTTCCTCGGCCGCACGGCCTGGGTCCAGGGCGACAGCAAGCTCGTGCGCATCTACGTGGACGGAACCCTGGTCAAGACCCATCCCCGTATGCCTCCCGGCGGCCGGTCCACCGACCATGACGACTACCCCGCCGAACTCACCCCCTACACGCTCCGCGATCCGGAGCGCATGATCCGGCAGGCTCAAGGACATGGGCCGAACATCGGCCGGTTCATGAAGGAGCTCCTCTCCGGAACCGTCCCTTGGGCCAAGCTCCGCCAGGCCCAGAAGCTCCTCCGTATGGGCGCCAAATACGGTTGGCACCGCGTGGATCTCGCCTGCCGGCGGGCCCTGGCCTTCGAGCTCATCAACGTCCACCGCGTCGAGTCCATCCTGCTGCAGGAGCTGGACCAGCTCACCCTGCCCCTCGAGGTGGGCGCCGAAGCCAAGGTCATCCCCATCCAACCTCGCTTCCAACGCCCGGTGGGCAGCTTTACTCACCCCCCCGCCAAGGAGATGGACCATGACTGAGGTCAAACCGTCCCTGAAAGCCGTGCTCAAGCGCCTCAAGCTCTCCGGAATGCTCCCCACCCTTCCGGATCGGGCCGCCTATGCCCAGAAGACCTCCCTCGGCGCCCTCGGCTTCCTGGAGCTCGCCCTCCAAGACGAGATTGACCGCCGGGAGAACAAGAACCTCTCCACTCGTCTCGACCGTGCCGGCTTCGAGGAGACCCACACCTTTGAGGACTTCGACTGGGATGCCCCCGTCACCTTCGACCGGGACCGGGTCCGCGATCTCCTCAGCCTCGGCTTCCTCGAGCGCCACGAGGACATCCTCTTCCTCGGGCCCGTCGGCGTCGGCAAGACCTTCCTCGCCTGTGCCCTCGGACACAGCGCCTGCCGAGCCGGACGCCGTGTGCTCTTCCTCCGCAGCGATGCGCTCCTCAAGCTCATCCACCAGTCCAGGGCCGATAACTCCACGGAGCGCGTGCTCCGAAGCCTTCTCGCCCCGGATCTGCTCATCGTTGATGACTTTGGACTTCGCCGCCTCAACCCCCAGCAGTCCAGCGACTTCTACGAGGTCATCATCGAGCGCCATCGCCGCGCCTCGACCATCGTCACCTCCAACCGGGCCATCGAGGAGTGGATCCCCCTCTTCGACGACCCTATCCTGGCCCAGAGTGCCCTCGATCGCCTCGCCCATAACGCCTACCAGGTCGTCATGGAGGGGGAGAGTTACCGCAGCCGGCAGCGCCCCGGTCTCAGCACCCCACCCCCACCGCGAAAAGGGAGGAGGTAGCGTAATCGGACCCTAGAACGAATACTCACCCAGTGCCCCGAGGGGGGTGGGGCAAGCTCGTGAGAACGGGTGGGGCATGCTGGCGAGAAGTGACAGGTGTCCCCCGTTCGTCGTTCTATCGATGGAAACGAGCTTTCGAGATGCACGGCAGGCAAGGGCTAAGACGGAAGAAGCCCATCGCCAGAAGCCATCCCCGCCAGATCCCGCC
>JBDHGR010000413.1:0-4562 GCA_039589815.1 Gemmatimonadota bacterium
CAACAATGCTCTCTTCACTTCTTCTCCTCCTATCCCCGCCCCTCCGAAGGGCCCATGAATTTCGACTGTTGACCTCCAAATACCCGAGGCGGCCCAGCGGTTCACAAAACCCTTCGGAAGCTCATCCCTTCCCACAGCAAATCGGAAAACTGGAAGGCGGTTCGGGAGGAGTTGGAGGCCCTGTGCCCCGCCCCTTTCATATTCTGATCTTTGGGCCGATTCATGTCGTTTGGGCCGGTCATAGGGCCGATCCTCAGTCGTCTCCGGACGCTGATGCGGCCTCCGGCTCGAGTCTACCCGGGCCCATTGAAAAGCGGCCATTTCGACGGAGTGTCGGGACGGCCGCTCTTCCCCCGGGATTGGCCTACCTCTGAGGCCAGACCAAGCTACACTCCCCGGCAGGAGTCTACTGGCGTCGATTCAGTGTTGATCTTGCTAGCGGATCATATCACGGCGAGGGTCACCAGGCGGTGAAGGCCGACAGCCTTTCCACCAACTGGGTCTCGTCTTCTGCTCCCGACACCCCGGACAAGCCCGAATCGGTGCGTATGACCCCCACCAGACCGCTGTAGGGAACCTCCCGGTACAGGACCTCGAGCTCCTCATGCGCGAGAGCTTCCCACCGGTCGGCCAGGATTCCCCAGACCTCGGAGGCGGAGGCGGGAAGGACGACGAATCCTTCCCAGGTCTCCCCATCGTTTCCCTCATAGGAGGCGTAAAGGCAATCGGTCAATTCCTCCAGGCTGAAGAGTGACGCGGGCAGGAACCCTTCCGACCCGGCCACCCTACCCTCTTCGGGCAGAAGTGAAAACTCCTGGGGCATTGCGGCCTCCCCGGGAAGAGACGCACCCAGACCTTCCAGAAGTTGACGGCCCTGGAGCTCGGTGATCTCGCCTTCGTAGACGTTCACTTTTGCGTAGGTGTTCCCCTTCACCATGAGGGCTTGGTAGGGAGGGGAAATGGCCGCCACGGTGGTGCCCGGCAGGTCAACCTCTCCTGCCGAGTTCTCCCTCCGGAACACTCCCACGGCGGCCAAAGGGGAAGGCATCTCATAGAGGTCCACGGCCACCGACATGTCCACAGACGACAGATCCGCGGTCGTGCAGGTTCCGATCCCGTATTCCTCGAAGAGCACAGCGGCGCCGTCGATGTACTCCCATAGATTCTCTGCGTTGTAGATCCGCACCTCCGTGGACTGTGTCCAACCCTCCACCTGGGGGAAACCCGATGGCTGGTCTGCGCAAGATGCGTTCAGCGCCGTGGTGGCCAGAACTGTGATTCGGGCGAAATGGCTCAGTCTTCGGCCTTTCACTTCGTCCCCCTTCGGCTCAAGTCAGGGTCAGGAGGTCGTGGGCCCGGAGCATGTTGAGTCGGATGGCCAGACCGTACGGGCACGAGCCGGTACAATACCCCGGGCAGTTGCGGCAGGCGGCCGCTCCGGGACCGTCAAGGGCCTGATATTCCGACATCGCGTGTCGCTCCTGGCCTTGGGCCTCGAAATAATGCGCGTAACGCATGATCCGACTGACTGGCACGGTGAAAGGACAGCGATTCATGCACTCCACGCATCCGTGCCGGCAGTACTGGGTGTCCAGCGCCAGGCGGGACTCCTGAAGGAGTCTGTCGGCAGGAGGGGTGAGGCGGGTCCCGGAGAGGGCGACGATCTTGTCGATGAAATCGAAGCTCCAGGCTGAGATGCAGGCCGTGTGCATGTCCGGGTTTTGCAGCACCCATTGGATGCTCACCATCTGAAGGGCCTCCTCGTTCTCGATCCCGTAGCGCTCCGCGAAAGACTGGGTCCGCTCCACGAACTCATTCTGAGCATCCGAGTAGGATCGGAGCTCCCTCAGAGACGCCTCCCGGCTCGTTCCGGTCCGTAACATGGCGTTGAGGTACTGCTGGAAGACCTCGCTGAGTTTGTCAGGATCGAAGGGCTCCGCCCTCAATTTTCCGGGGGCCGTCTTCATGGCCGTCGTGCCCACATTTTGGGCTTTGGCCGCGGCGATGATCCGATCCCCCTCGGAGTGGCTCAAGAAGTTGTGGACAAGGAGCAGCACGTCGAACCGGCCGTCCTCCGCAGCAGCGCAGAGGACGTCGGCCATCCCTGTTTGGTCGGTTGCCTCGGGACCGTGGTAGGTCACTCCCGTGAACCTCACCCTTCCTTCGGCTTTGAGTTCGTCCATGGCAGCATGGTATCCGGGATGATTCAAACCTCCCGGCGTGGCCACGCTGCTCATCATGTAGGCATCGATGTACTCGGTGTTCAGTCGATCGAGGCTCCGCCTGGTCCGCGTGAGTACCGCCTCCTTGTCGTCTCCAGGCCTGAAGAAGGCCTTGGTGGAGATAAAGATCTCATCCCGCCGGATATGAGGCAGGGCGTCTCTGATGGCTCGTTCCGATGCCCCGTTCGCATAAGTATCCGCCGTGTCGATGTAGTTCATCCCCTTGTCGATGGCGTATCGAACCAGGTTGGGTTCTCTCAAAAAGCTCGCACCGAGGCTGATGTCGGAAACATGGAAGCCGGTCCGCCCCAGGGTCCGGTAACTTTGGATGCGTCCTTCTTGATTCGGTCGCACCGGAAAAAGGGGGTCGTCGCCAAATGTACCGGGCAGGAGATCACCCTCCAGGAAGGGGGTGCGACCCAGCACCACCCCTCCCACCAACGCCGGGCCACCAGACCTGAGAAAATCCCTTCGTTTTATCCGGGCTTCAGCATGGTCGTCCTGCGCTTGTTCGATCATGGCACAGCTCCAGGGTGCGTTCGACGCCCCCCGGGCCCCTCGGCTGAGGGATCGGGGAGGAAGATTGTCTATCACCGTCCACATACATTTGCGGGTATTCTGGGATCCGAGTCATAAGTACCTCCGACTCTGCCCGATAGCAACGATGATCGGATCCGGTGGGTGGAAAGGTGTCGAGCCCATCGGAATGGGCCTCTCAATCCCGCCGGCTACCGAGCGCCTGCGGGTCCTTTGGCCCGGCATACAGGGTCGAGATGAGTCCGCGTCCGGACCGCGTCAGGGACGGTTTGGGCCGGTCATTGGGCCGGTAAAAGACAGCCGTTTCGCCACTTGTCGAAGTCAGGGATGGTTTCGGGACGAAAGGAGCTGGGATCTTCTGTCCCGTCTAGGTACGGATGAGTCGACCACACCCACCAAAGCACCATAGCAAGAAGAAAGGCTGCCCCCAACCCGGAAAGCAGCCTCTCGTCGCTTGCAGCTACAGCGCTCAGTAGATCAACTCAGCCCAACGCCCTTCGTCGATCATCTTTGCCTTTTGCCGCTCGTACGCTTCAGGCGAACCGACAATCTCCACCAGGGCCCCGTCCAGCAGCTCGCCAATCTGCTTCAGACCAGCCACATAGACGAAGGTTTTGGGATCCTGCAACAGGGTCCAGACTTCATCGGCGTTTTGGGCTATGGCCCCTTCCAGGTCGACCGGGACGTCGAAATGGGCACGCGGACTGAGCGCCTGGAAAGCCTTGAAGGTTTCTTGGTCGTAGTAGTACTCCAGGTCGGCGTTCTGGTCGTTCATGTAGGCCAGTTCGATACCTCTCATGGCGCCGTGGTACAGGCGCACATCGCCCTCCCAACCACCCAGTTCATTGTAGATATGCTTGATGAAGGCCCGGAAGGGGGCGATCCCCGTACCCAGCCCGATCATCAACAGATTGGCGTCTTTTTCCTTGGGCAGGGTAAAGGCAAGATTGTAGGGGCCCACCAACGTCACTACGTCGCCTTCCTTCAGATCGCAAAGATAGTGGGAGGCCTTACCTTCGTAGCGCTCGCCATTGAAATCGTCAATGTAGAAGCAGCGCTTCACACACAGCGAAATCACCGGCTTGATACCGTCGCCCGTGCCACCGCCAGCAATGGAATAGAGACGCAGGTATTCTTTTTGACCGAATTCATGAGGGCCCGGTACCAAGACACCAATGCTCTGCCCTATTTCATAGCTGAAATCTATGCTGTCCACGGCCAGGTCAATGTGCCGCAGTTCCGTTTTGCTGTCATCGGGCGTAAGCCGCGTTGAGCTCACTACGGAAGCACTCATCCTGTTGGTCGTATCGTAATCGTTCAGCCGCATTCAGTCCTCCAACTGCTCCAGATTCCGGGGCACCGAATCAAATCGGGACGCCTTTCAGTGGCTGCACAGGCGGCCCAACCCAGGCAGGCCATGATCCGGCGCACATGTTGCTTGCATCGCGCCACATCATCTTAAGGGAACCTTGTGGAGCTTTCCAGGGAGCGGTCCGATTGTGGTGCGCACAGGGATGGTCCGATTGTGGTGCGCACAGGGATAGGCATCATAGGGGCAGCGCGTCCGTTGGGGAAAGGTGAGCGATGTCCCAGATTTCCAGCATACTGAACGAATGGCGTTCTCCGACGGGAGGGGACACACTGTCGTTTGCCGACGAACAGTACTCACCCTCCACGAAGGAGAACGCCACTCATGGACAGGTATATCGGACTGGACGCTCATGCGTCAAGCTGCACGGTGGCCACGGTGGGCCCGAGTGGGCGACGTTTGCACTCGCAGGTGGTGGAGACGAACGCCGGGGC
>JBDHGR010000414.1:0-7643 GCA_039589815.1 Gemmatimonadota bacterium
TCCCTTCGACAGAGGTTTATGGCGGAGGCGAGCCGGGCAGATGGGGAGATAAACCTGGCCCGGGCGGCCCTCATGGTGGCTCGGGAAGAGTATCCCCAGCTGTCCGAGGAGCGTTATCTGGGGCGGCTCGATCAACTTGCCGAGGAGACGAGGGATCGGCTTGATGACGAAAACGCCCACCTGGTAGTGCTTCAAGAGCTCCTCAAGGCTCTTTTCACACGGCACGGCTTCCGGGGAAACCGGGAGGCTTACTACGATCCCCGGAACTCCTTCCTCAACGATGTCCTGGATCGGGGCCTGGGGATCCCCCTTACCCTTGGTATTGTGGTACTCGAGGTCGGTTGGCGGTTGGGGCTTCCCCTGGAAGGGGTGAACTTCCCAGGGCATTTCCTCGTCCGGTTCAGGGGCGATGCCATCGACCTCCTCGTGGATCCCTACGACGGGGGGGCGGTGCGGTTCGAGGACGAGGCCCAGGAGCTTTTGGATAGGGTGTACGGGGGCATGATTAAGGTCCACGAATCGTTCCTGAAGGCCGCAACCAAGCGGGAGATGTTGGTGCGCCTTCTCATGAACCTGAAGAGCCTCTACCTGAATGTCCGGGATGACCATCGGGCTCTCGCCGCCGTGGAGCGGATTCTCCTGGTTCGCCCGATTGCCTCTGGGGAAATCCGGGACAAGGGCGTCATCCTGGCTCGGATGGGTCGAAAAGAGGAAGCCCTGGAGCAACTCGAGGCCTACCTCAATGTGGCCCCCGACGCCGCCGACTCAACTCGGATCCTGGCTTTGGTCGAGGACCTGAAGAATGGTTCGGGGACTCTGGAGTAGACCATGTCTGACCTGAGACTGCCTGGACCGGGCTACGAAGCTGCACACAGGGGGGCGACGGTAGGGTCTCGACCGGAACGCCGGTTCCTGCGGGTGTTTGGGCGTTCTCCCGGGGACATGCTCAATGGCCTTCTGAGCAACCGGCCGCCGCCTCCGATCAGTGGAGACTCGGGTGAGACCCGTAGGGGATTGGTGGTTTACTCGACCCTTCTTACCTCGAAGGGAAGGATGATCACCGACCTCCGAATCTTCCGGGATCCTTTGGAGGGGTTCATCCTGGACCTCCCGCGGGTGGGGACGGAAGGAGGACTTGCGCATCTCAGGAAGTTTCTGCCGCCGCGGCTCGCCAGGGTGGAAGATCGCTCCGGCGAGTTCGCCTTGCTGACGCTCCTGGGGCCGGGGGCCCCGCCTCTTTTGACGAAGTCTTTGGCCGAGATGGGTATATCCTTTTCGGCGGCCGAGATGTCGGCGTTGCAGGAGGGCGAGGAGCTCTTTCTTCCCACCCCCGAGGAGGAGGGGATTCGGGTAGTCGGAAACGGTGAGACCTCCGGAAAGGGTTGGGACCTCCTGACGTCACCCACCGCTGCGAAGGAGATCCGAACTCTGCTGGAGGAGGGAGGGGCAGTGCCGCTCACAGAATGTGCCCTGGAAACCCTTCGGATAGAGAAGGGTCGCCCGGCGTTCGGAAAGGACATGGACGAACACACCATTCCGGTGGAAGCAGGGATCCACGGAAGGGCCATAGACAACGAAAAGGGTTGTTATACCGGCCAGGAGGTCATAATCCGGATCAGGGACCGGGGCCATGTGAATAAAGAGCTACGGGGGTTCCTATTCGGTAATTCTCCAGTTCCGGCCTCGGGCCAAGAGTTTTTTCAGCCGGGCCGGCAAAAAGGCGTTGGATGGGTCACCAGTGCCGTGGTATCACCCGCTTTCGGACAGACGGTAGCCCTGGGTTACCTCCAACGCCGCGTGGGGCCTGGGGAGGAAGTTCGGGTGGGTGGATCAGACGGCCCCGTCGCCCAGATAAGGGCTTTGAGCGACGAGGGTTGGATCCTGGATTGAGAGGCGATCGCCCGGCAGGGAACTGCCCCCGGGGGGTCAGAAACTAGCCGAGGGAGCGATCTCCTCGCGGGTGTTCCCCTGCTCCAGAAGAGCCTGAACGATCTGTCCCCCGTGGGCCCGGCCGTTCTCGATGAAGATCTTGTTGGCGTCGTTCCCCGCCGCAAGCACTCCCGCGATGAATACCCCCGGGACATTCGTCTCCATGGTTTCGGGGTCATGTTCCGGGATCCCTGTTTCCTCATCGATCCCCACACCGAGATCCCGAAGAAGGACGGGATCGGGCCGCCAACCCGTCAGGGCGACCACCCAATCGTTCTTTATCTCGGTGAGATCTCCCGTTTCCTCCCTCCGCAAAACCACGGTCTCCGGAGTGATCTCCGAGACCCTGTGCATCCAGTACACCCCGATGTCCCCCAGCTCGAGGCGATTGGTGATGTCGGGGATCACCCAGGCCTTGACGCCCTTGTCCAACTTGTCCAGGAAGTGGACCATGGTGACCCGGGCGCCGTTTCGGAACAGCTCCAGGGAGGCTTCCACCGCCGAGTTGCTTCCACCGACCACGAGCACATCCTGGTCGTAGAAGGGATACGGCTCCCGGTAGTAATGGAGCACCTTGGGAAGGTCCTCCCCAGGGACCTTCAGCATGTTGGGGGCGTGGAACCCCCCGGTGGCCATGACGACGGTCTTGGCTCGGTACTCGCCCTCTCACTCAACCGCTTCGTATTGCCGGACGTCCAGGCCGAAGTACTCTGCCACGCCCCGATAGTAGACCAGAGCCTCTTGGCGGCTCGGGTTCTTCTCGGGAATGGACCAGGGCACCCCCGCAATCTCCAATCTGTCGGAGGTGGAGAAGAAGCGCATGTAGTAGGGGTAGTTCACGAGCGACGCGGCGACGCACCCCTTATCGAGGAGGACGGCCCGGAGGTTTTTCTTGCGAGCCGCCGCGCCCACGGCAATCCCGCAGGGTCCGGCACCCACGACGGCAATATCGATGGGATCCATGTTTGATTTCGTACCCGTTTATCCGTTGAGGAGAAGGGATGTTCGTGTTCCCCCGGATGGTTCCGCCGGTGCCTCTGAGGGTTCCATCTTATGACAGGTTCCGGCCGGGGCAAAGGTGACTCGCCCCTTCGCATTGCCGCCTCTCCAGGAGCCGGACATCTTATTCTGGTATCTGTTCTCCTTCGAGTCGGAGTATGATGTCCGTGAGTTCTGCCGAAAAAGAAGGTCGGAAAGCCCTGGCCCGATTGCGAAGGGCTGTGGAAAAAAGCCAGAGGGATCTCCTGTTGGGGAATACGAGACCGTTCGGCGCAGCCTGGGGGAGGTGATGGGTTTTCTGGAGGACGAAGGAAGCCGTTTAGAGGCCAAGATCCTGGAACGGGGCGGTTTGGAACCTGGGCGCATGAGGCGCTCAACGGAATGAAGACGGGAGTAGCATCATGAACCGGATGGATCGCCGGCAGTTCCTACAGGCCGGTACCGCCCTGAGCCTTACGTCCTTTTTTGGGGTGAGGGGCCTCCCGTGGTGGAGGGCCCCGGATCTGGTGCTCCGGAGGGCCACTGTTTTCGATGGCACTGGGGCGCCGGGAATCGAAGCGGACGTGGCGGTGGTGGGGGACCGAATCCAGATGATGGGTCGGGTCTCGGAACGCGGCAATCTGGAGATCGATCTGGCAGGTCAGGCTCTGGCTCCTGGGTTCATTGATATCCATACCCACGCGGACCGCCCCCTCCTCGATGTCCCGAGAGCAGAGCACCGCGTCCTTCAGGGCATCACCCTGGAGGTGGGCGGACAGTGCGGCGGGTCCCCGGGACCGTCCAGCGAATCCGCTGCTCGGTCGGCTCGGGATCGCTACCTGGAGAGGTATGGGGTAGAGGTGGATCTCCGGGAGTTGGGAGGATTCTTCCGGGCCATCGAAGAGATTCCCCCCTCAGTGAACGCCGCCAGCATGGTGGGACACGGTACCATCCGGGGGCTGGTGGTCGGAGGCGAGAACCGGCCGGCCACGCCGGAAGAGTTGGCTCGTATGCGTGAGATGGTGACCCGGGCTCTCGCCCAGGGAGCGGTGGGTTTCTCCACTGGGCTGGAATACACTCCGTCTGGTTTCGCCTCCAAGGAGGAGTTGGCGGAGCTTGCAAAAGCCCTCAGCGGAACGGGTTATCCCTACGCTTCCCATATGAGAAACGAGGACGATGGGGTACTAGCGGCCGTGGAAGAGGCCCTCCATGTAGGGAGGGTCGCGGGAGTGCCTGTCCAGCTTTCCCACCTCAAGGCTCAGGGGGAGAGGAACTGGTGGAAGGCACCGGTGATCCTGGACCTTCTGGAGGAGGCCAGGGAGTCGGGGATCGACGTACACTTCGATCGGTACCCTTACGTGGCATATTCCACTGGCCTCTCCAACCTCTTTCCCAGCTGGGCAAGGGCGGGGGGAACGGAGGCTTTCCTGGCCCGCCTTCGAGATCCTGAGGAAGGGCTGGCCCTGGAAGCCTACTGCCGGGGAAAAATCGATCAGCTGGGATCCTGGAACTCGGTCCAGATCACCAGCACCCGAACGCCGGGTAATGCCTGGATTCGCGGGAAGCGATTGGGAGACGCGGCCCGGGAGAAGGGGGAGGATCCCTTCGAGTTGACGCTCAGACTCCTCTTCGAGGAGGGCGGGAGCGTGGGCATGATCGGTTTCGGCATGTCGGAGGAGAACACGGCGAAGATGCTCTCGCACCCCTTGGGAATGATCTGTTCCGACGGATCCGTATACGCTCCATCCTCCCCGGGATCTCCACACCCTAGGTCCTTCGGGACCTTCCCCCGGGTCCTGGGTCACTACGTCCGGGAGGAGAAAGTCATGCCGCTGGAAACAGCCATCCACAAGATGACGGGCATGCCGGCCAAGAAGATCCGGCTGTCGGATCGAGGTGTCATCCGGCCCGGAGCCTTCGCCGACATGGTGGCTTTCGATCCGGCGATGGTTCGGGATGAGGCTACCTTCACGGATCCTCGAAGAGCTCCCTCGGGCATCGGTATGGTGGTGGTGAACGGTGTGGTGACCGTACGGGAGGGGCAGATGACGGGAGAGTTGGCGGGTAGGCCGGTGCGTGGGGGAGGTGCGTGACTTCCCAGGACCTGAACCAGGAGTTGCTCGGCCTCGTCAGGCGGGGGGTTCACATTCCTTTGCCGGACGACGAGTTCAACGAACTGGCACTCCGAGTCTTTCGGTTCCAGTGCGGCGCCAACATGGCCTACGGGGGTTTCGTGGCCCGACGGGGGGTGGATCCGAAGGCCGTTCAGAGCTGGGAGGACATCCCATTCCTGCCTACTCGTGCATTTAAGTCGACGGTGCTTGTTTCCGGGGATCCAGCGAAGGTGGAACGGGTTTTCAGAACCAGCGGCACGACCGGGGGCCAGAAGGGGAGGGGGGAGCACCACGTGCTCGACCTGGCGCTCTATCGTAAGAGTCTGCTCCACAACTTCGCGGCCCACCTTCTTCCCGATATCTCTGCAGAAACAGACGAGGTCAAGATCCTTTGCCTGCTTCCCTCCCCCCAGGTGGCCACCGATTCCTCCTTGAGCTTCATGATGGGGACGGTAGTGAAGGCCTTTTACAGTCAGGATTCGGGCTTTTTTGTTGACCCCGACGGTGAGATCGCGGGCGAGCGGTTCTTGGGGTCTCTCGAGAATACCGAGGGCTCTGCGGATCCCGTCCTGGTCGCTGGAACCGCATTTGCCTTCGTCAGGTGGGTGGAGCTGGCCCAGGAGCGGGGTTGGCGAGTTCAGTTGCCCAAGGGATCCCGGATCATGGAAACCGGTGGGTACAAGGGACGGAGTAGGGAGCTCACCAGGGCCGATCTTTACTCTGCCATGTTAGCGGTTTTTGGCGTGGAGGAGAGGTTGATCGTGAACGAATATGGCATGACAGAGCTTCTCTCGCAGTTCTACGAGCCGGTGATATCAGGTGAGTCAGGGGGGGCGGGACCGACGGACTCCCCCGAGATGGCGCTGACCGACAGATTCCATCGGGGCCCCCCGTGGGTCAGGACTCGGGTCCTGAATCCTCGAACGTTGGATGCCGTCCCTGAGGGTGAAGCAGGCGTCCTGGCTCACATGGATCTGGCCAACCTGGGATCGGTGGCCGGGGTTCTCTCGGAGGATCTTGGGCGCAAGGTCCCGGGGGGGGTTCAACTTCTGGGCAGGAGCCCCGGGAGTGAGCCCCGTGGTTGCTCTCTCGCCATGGAAGACTTCCTGGCCTCCCAGGCGATGGAATCATGACAGCTTTTCGAGCCTGGTACACCCCCGAGGGCTTTTCCCTGACTGGGGAAGAGATGGCCTCAGGAGAGGTGAAGGTGAGGGAAGCGGGGGGGCGGAGAGGAGCTGGAGGTCCCGCCTTTCGGTACGCTGCCCTTCCCCCACCGCGTCTGATGGAGCTTTTTGAGCTTCTTCGGAGGGAGGGGGAGTCGGCCCTCACCTCCTTCTCGGTGAGGCGTGTGGTGGACGTGGTGGATCGTGTGGCTGGGCGGTTTCTGGATCCCGCGGACGAGCTCAGGGTCAGGGCCCTGGATACGATGGGCGGCTTCGCCGGATTCTCGGCTCCCATGTCGGAGGTGGTCCTGGACGGGATGGCCCGGAGTTGGATGAGAGAAGGGTTGTGGGATTTGTTGCGATCCGAGTTCCCGGATCCGGAGGTCCTGGATGGCTTTCGCCCTGGCCCCGCCGGAGACGAAACCAGAGCCCTGGGGTTTCCCCTAGCGTTCCACTTGGGAGCGGGTACGGTTCCTGGTGTCGCCACGACCTCCATGATCAGAAGCCTTCTCGTAAAATCCGCCGTCATTCTGAAACCGGGCCTTGGTGACATTCCCCTGCCCGTCCTTTTCGCCCATGGTCTGGAGGAGGAAGACCCGGGGCTGGCCCGATGCGTGGCGGTCCTGTACTGGCCTGTTGACGAGAGCGACCGCACCGAAACGGTCCTGAGGGAGACGGACGTTGCGGTGGTATACGGGAACGACGAGACCGTTGAATGGGTGCAGCGACGAATACCTCCACAGACCCCCCTCCGGGCATACCGGCACCGCATGGGTTTCGGGCTCGTCGGACGCGAGGCTTTGGAAGGGCCATCTGCCGCAGTAGCCTCAGCCCGATCTGCTGCTTTGTCCGTAGCGCTGTTCGACCAAAGGGGCTGCGTGTCCCCCCACGCCTTTCTCGTCGAGACCGGAGGAGGGGTGAGTCCGGAAGAATGGACCGTACTCCTGGGAGATGCCCTTCGGGAAGTGGAAGCGACGCTCCCGTCGGGGGATCTCTCCCTTGAAGACGGGGTGGCCGTGCAGCAGGTGCGGGGGGACGCCGAACTGGCGGAGGGGTTGGGAGAGGGGACCGTCCACCACGGTGGGGAGGGTGCGCCATGGACCGTCCTATACGTCCCTGGCGGGGTCATGGAACCGTCCTGCCTGAACCGTACGGTGAGGGTCCTCCCATTGAAGGGGTTGGGGGAGGCCCTGCAGATTTTGGAGGGGTGGTCTCCTTATCTCCAGACCGTGGGAGTGTCCGGTCTGGGGGATCGGTTGCCAGAACTGGCGGACGGCCTCGCCCGCCTGGGAGTCAGCCGGATCACCAAGTTGGTTGGCATGCCCTGGCCACGCCCTTGGTGGCACCACGACGGCACGGGACCTCTTCGAGATCTGGTAAGGTGGACAGATTGGGAGGGCGGTGGCTCTACCCGCTCAGGTGCCGTCGGAGAGTAGCGGCTTGGTCAGGCGTGTACCCG
>JBDHGR010000415.1:0-6223 GCA_039589815.1 Gemmatimonadota bacterium
TGTTCTGGCCTCGAGGTTCCTCATGTCTTCCCGATCACGACGGAATAAGGCCCCTCACCCGAGTGGAATATGTGCTTCAGTTCCCATCCGGTTCCCACCAGGAGCCCCCGCATCTCTTCTTCGGAGACCAACAGGTAGTCGAACCAAGGAGTTCTATGGTTTTTATACCGGGCTCGAACCCTGATCTGCCCTCCCATTCGCCCCCGGAGCTTGTTCATCTGGTGGTAGGCCAGATGGACCTCCTCATCGGTCTGGTAGGGGTCCAGGCTCTCCGCAACGATTCGCCCGGACCTACCGGTAAGGCGATGGAACTTCCGGAGAAGCCACCTGGCCCGTTTTTCGTTCGCGAAGAGGCCGAAGTTGTTCCCGAACATGACGATGGTATCGAAGAACCCCAGGCCGGGACCGACCTGCGTAACGGACATCTCACGTACATCCCCGACCCCCCGGCGTTTCGATGTTTCGACGGCCCCGGGCGAGATGTCGATTCCGATAACGTCATGCCCCCGGTTCTGCAGGTAGAGGGATATACGCCCAGCCCCACACCCGATATCCAGGATCCTGCCCTGAGCATGTTCCAGGGCCTGTGTTTCATACTGGGACCAAGAAGCGGGCTCTGAAAAGTACGCCTCCGGGCCACCGGAGGGCCCAATCATCCCGTCCTCCCGCTCGATCAGCTCGTAACCGCCCCGGCCCTCGAGGAAATCCAGCATTGCATGGCCATGGGCGTCCTGATCAGGGTGCAAAGCCATTCCAGCCCACCTCCGGGGTTGAAGGGTCGGTGGCCCAGGGAATCTCTACCCTGAGAAAGAGCTTCCAGGTCCTTGTGGGGGTCGTTTCAGGATAGGCTGGTAAGCTGTGGGATGCCAGGGAGAAAGAGGAACCTGGCCCGGAAAGGACCGTCGTCAATGGCATAATGAGAGAGGGGCCCCCTCTTTGGAGGGCCCCATCCATGGAAAGACTCCGGGTGTTAGTCCCGCCTAGCGAACCAGACCCGGGATACTGCCTTTGATTCCGTACTCGCCGCCGCCCCCCCTGCTTGGAAGCGGGTCGACGTAATCGCACCTCACGATCCCTTTCACCAGCTTGTCCGGCGCGTTCAGCACGTCCCGAAGCTCGATGGGGGCGAACCCGACGATCAGGATGGATTGATTCGGGTTCGAGCAATCGTCCCTATCATAGACGGGGACCGTCGTATCCCACCTGTGCCAGTTCCTAGGGGTGCCATCCGGGTACAAACCTCGGACCATTACCCCACCATTGTCGGGCTCCATCAAGGCAACGGCTTCGGTCGGATAGGGATCCCCGTTCTCGTCGGTGGCGTGATACAACCCCGGACCAAGCTCGGCCTGTTTGACCCGGAGACCGCTGATATTATCCAACAGGTAGTTCCAATTTACATCCACATCGAATCCTTTTCGCTGAAACAAGCTCAGGAGGGCATCGAAGGTGGGCACGCTGAGGTCCCCTCCGATGAAGTTGAAGATCGTCTCTCCAGCGACGGTTCCCGGGCTCTCGTATCCCTCGTCCTCGTCCAGGATACTCCGGAGTGTGACGTCGTTGGAACCGTATTCCCAGGACGTCCACCCAGCGCATGATAACGGATCGTTCGTTGGGTGAAAGACGATCTCATCGTCGCACCATTCTTGGTTGGGGGGAGTGAAGAACCACTCCGAAAGTCCAATAGGGAGTTCGATTTCACCTGGCTCCGCCGTGCTCTGACCCGAGAGTGCGGCTGTGGCGATAGCAGTGACCGTACCCTCTTGGATGCCGAGGACTCGGGCAAAGAATGTCGTCACCGGACCATTTGCCACTTCGTCGCGCCGGGTGATGACTTCCACGGCGTCCGGCTGGGTCAGGGTCGGAGTAAACGTATTGCCGTCCCACTGCCCGATGGCAATGTCCTCCACCCGGGCGGTCATGTCCTCGCCGGCGGCCCGGTTGTTCGCCGCAACGGCTTGAGAAGCGTCTCGGATCGCAGTCTCGCAGGCAGCGTCGCATACGTAGCCCTGTTGCGCCGGGTATGGCAGGCCCTGGTAGATGTTCCCGAGCGTCCTGGTGCCGGCCAAGGCCGATCCGTCGGCAATGTTTTGGAGCTCGTTCCGTGTCACGAAGAAATATCCCAGATCCACCGCCAAGGCCGCCGTGCCCAGCAGCACCACCGTCATCACCGCTGCCAATGCCAGAGCTTGGCCCTTCTTGGCCGTCGGCTCCGTGGGGTTCTTCGAAGTCCTTGACATTGCCTTCCTCCCTCCTACTCGTACTTCATTACCGTCGTCGCCCGCAGATCCGTGACTCCCGTCAACTCTCCGATGAACTGAGGCAACACATAGAATTCGTAAGGGAAAGCCACCTCGACCCGGAGGTCGTCTCCAAATACGGGCCCCGGCAGCACAGACGGGTCGGGTTGGACATCGGTCGTAGGCGTGCCTGCCCCGAACGTGACCAAGTGGTCGCTGGAATACGCAGTCACGACGGCTGCTATTTCCCCGATGGACCGACGCGGCGTCCGAGACACGATACCGTATCTCGCTCCTTCGCGGCTGGCATTGGTGAGGACCTGTTGGTTGTAGAGGAGGAGACCGAACTCGACGATACCTATCAGCAGGAGCAGAAGGAGCGGCAACAAAATGGCGAACTCCACCAGCGCCTGTCCCCGTCGATCATCCCTTGGTCTGCGGCCCATGAAGACTACTTCCCCGGGGTCCAAGCCCCATCGAAGAAAGAATTGCGACTCTAAACGGGTAAGAAGAGATAATTTAGCAGCATGGGATGTGCCAGCAACACAGGGCCCGTCCCGATTATTCCTTCCCGGTCCGACTCCTGTCAACCTGAGGCAGGGAGGCAAACCTTTGTTGTCCCGGTGCCACATCCCGTGACGACCGGTGCCAGATCCCGTGACCAGCAGAAAACTGAAAGTACCCGAGACGATCAGGCTGGATCCACCCGCGGAGGACCCCAGTAGAAACCGATGAGTGATACGCGCCCTGAGGGACTCGAACCCCCAACCACCTGATCCGAGATTGTATCGAGGCCCTTCAGTCTAGTTCTTCTTTGTTGTCAAAGCCAGTCGAAAATCTCTCATTTGTGGTGGGTGAAGATTGCGCACTCGAGTAAGGGGACGAACCCCAAAGTGTCTGCACCTCCTCTTCGGGCTCTCCGCCTCCCTTTTCGGGAGGGTTTTGTATCCTCCTCGGTGTGCATGAGGAGAGCTTTGGAAAGGTCGGCGTGTCGGGTCTTGGGGCGAGGTGCGGGTGTTTGCCGCTATCAGCCTTCTTGCCGTTAACTGCTAAAATGCCATTCGGGATATGACTCCTTCATGATCTCTTTTACTCTTTTATCCGAATACCATCTCTCCTTCATTTCGGTGAGCACTTCTTTCGGATCATGATGCCAATCTTCTGCCATCTCGGCCTGCCAACCCGCGCAGATCAAATCTTCGCGCATGATTTCCAAGGCTTTTTGTTCGTGATCGGGTCCGCCACCACTGCCAAAGGCGAAAAACAGGTAAGTGCTGGGGTGGTTGGTACAAAGCAGGTTGGTCTTCTTTCCTGTCTGGATCCGGCCCCAATCTACAAGATCTATGAGACTGGGCCCGGGTTCATATCAGGGGGGCACCTCAAGTACACCCAGAACTCACTGGCAGCCGACGGGTTCGAGGACTTCAACGTGGAAGTGGCGCGGGAAGGTGGCGTCTACAAGGTCAAAGTGACCGCGGAAGGCTCACGGGAGCGGCTCCAGATGTTCGCCGACCGGCACGTCCTCCTGTTCAGCTCATCGGCGGGAGGAAAAGCGGTTGCCGGGAAGAGGCTGATGGAAAGGTTCGGGGTCTGGAATCCCATGTCCGGGTATCCCGTCAACCAGGACAAGAACGACGGAAAGTGTAAATGGAACCTGTTTCCGCCGCTCGGTCTCAACATTATCGGTCAGCGGGGGATCCTCCTGATGCATTACCCGCCCTGGCAAGTGCTCCAGCAGGCGACCTTCCTGGAAGTCATGACCATGCATCGCTGGACCACGGTCCCTCAGGCCGCGGGCGTGCCGAAGGACGAGGTCAGCTTCTACCGGACGTTCGTCGATGTGAATCCCATCGCGGCCCCGGGTTCCGGCCAACGCGAGTACCCGAACGATTACTTCCCTATCATGATGGCGTCGGGGTTCTTTCACGGGCCCGATGAGCGAGACTACATCCGCTCGATGCTCGAGTTGTACGTCGCCCCACCAGGTGGTGGAGGGAATGTCTTGACCAGGACTCCGAGATACCGGCCATCCAGATGTACGAAGCGCAGGATCTGGTGGCCGCGTCCTTTCTGTACGAGTACGCGAAGGAGCCGGACCTCGATCCGAAGGAAGCCAGACGGCGAGCCTGCCGGCGCTGGTTCGGAAATGATGACGGAAGCGGACCGCCGAAGCCGCCACGATCGGAGGATCGCCAGATCATCTGCGCCCTGGCACAGAGGGACAAGTTCTTCTGCCCGGACCCCATTCCCCACCCGAAGTACAGCTTCGAGGTGGCGATGAAGCGATGTGCGGACGCGGACAGGAGACTCTGTCTACACGGAGGGAAGAAACCTCCCGATTCCGGCCCACCGAGGCGTGCCGCAGCCTGACTTACGTCCTGGATCAGTTGTATCTGGGCCGATCAGGGCCCCTAGATGACCGAGAATAGAAACGCGCAGAGGAACCCAGCGATAGTGGAGAGCCCAACCTCTGAGCCTCCATGTTCATACGCTTCCGGCATCATGACAGACGAGACCATAGCCAGGATTCCGCCTCCGGCTACGGCCTGTACCAGGGTGATAGCGGTCGGAGGAGCGCCGAGAAGAAAGATGTTCCCCAATGCCGCCGCGACAACCCCGGACCCGACGAGAGCACCCCAAAGCCAGAAGATTTTCTTGGTCGAGAAACCTGCATCACTCATGCCCATCGAGCTAGCAATCGCTTCCGGTACATTGGCCAAGAACACAGCGGCGAGGAATGTGAACTGATACGTTGAGAAGGAGGAAAAGCCTGATCCGATAACGATCGACTCTGGTATTCCGTCGAGCATCACCCCCAGGAAAATCGCGAGCGGCGCACCGACGGAGGCATGCTTTGCCATCAGCCGGACTTCTTCGTTGCGGCTGAGTCGCTGGATGCTCGCCACCGCAACCTCCTGCCATTGCCTGACATCCTCTGTACCGCTGAAGGCCCTCACATTGTCCGTTAATCGTTGCGCATTCAGCTGTTCGATCGCTAGCCGGATCGTGGGAGATCTGTCGATGAGCTCGAAAAAGTGCTCTCTATCGATCCTCAGCAGAGACACATCCGTGGCGGCCCTCACCGTGGCGGTCCGGGGTTCCCCGGTCAGCAAAGCCATTTCGCCGAATGAGTCGCCATCCCCGAGGAGCGCAAGCTCCTTCCTTGTTCCCCCGGCTTCGGTGACAGATATGTCGACCTTCCCGCTGTCGATGAAATACAGTGCGTCTGCTGCATCCCCTTGTTCGAAAATCACGGAACCGGCCGCAACGGTCGTCGGCTGAACGCACACCAACACATCCTCCATATCCTCGGGTGGGAGGGAGCGGACAAGGTCAACCCGCGATAATTTTTCAAGGATTGCGGCAGACTCTTCTCTCTTCCTGTTCAGAAGGTAGAGCTTTGCCATTGCAGGATGTCGCAGCGCACCTCCCCATTGGTCGATGAACTTGTTCCCCATGTAGTAAACTGCTCCGCCGACGGCGAATCCTCCTGCGACAAACACCCAGCTGAGGAAACCTGATAAGCCCTCCTCTTGAATCAGCCGCTCTGCTCCTTCCTGAGCAAGGTGAAGTGCGAGTGCCTGGATGAGTGCACCCGTTCCGAACGCCATGATCATCGCTTGGGCTTTCTGGGACGGACGCGCGTACACACCGACAATTGCCCCCAAGATCAAGGAGGCCATCGCAGCAAGCGCAAGAACCGCTGCTATGGACACGCGGGCGATATCGATGGATTCAGGTATCATTCAACGACTGGAGTGGTGAGTCCCAGAAGTAATGCACAGCTTCTACTCATGCACGATGTTCTCTTCCGAAGGGGCAAGGATGGACAGACCGTCGAGGCGACCAAATAGTCCGACTTCGGAATCCCCGGCGCGGTTCACTTTGGTATGATTAGTGTTATTGAGCGCGCCCTGGGGGACTCGAACCCCCAACCACCTGATCCGAAGTCAGGTACTCTATCCAATTGAGCTAAGGGCGCT
>JBDHGR010000416.1:0-4533 GCA_039589815.1 Gemmatimonadota bacterium
CAAGCCACGGAATACTCTCAAGGAACCTCCAGGTTGTAGGAAGACCCCACATACCTAACCCCACCAACTATCCGCTGCAACTATCCTGTGAAGAGGGAGTGGGACAAGCCTCTCCTGGATCACTCCCATGTGGTGGATGGCAGCATTCAGTTCGTTCGTGGCTGAGGGAAAGAACGGCTCTGGCTCAACGCCAAACGACACCACGAGGTCGATGGCGGGTTCGGGTTCGGTGACGGTATCAGTACAAGCGAATACCACGGTCAAAGCAACGAGGAGGAACGGGACACGTTTCATGGGCGCACACCTCCTTGGCTGGGGTTTGGGAAACCTGGTTAGGAGATGCAAAAATCATACGGAGGTTAACTGCCGTCCGTCAAACGTTTGAAGTCCTTTAGTCTAGCCATTTTTCCGGTTGTCCCCGCTTATCCTGGTCTCACAATTTCCCGTGGTCCTCCTGCGGCTTTGAGTCGTGGGTACGCTGGGACTTGGCTAAGAAATTTGCGGCCCCCGGCGGCGCCGCCCAGGACCCACGGCCCCGAACGCCGCGTGGGTGTCCCCAGAATGCGTAAAACTGGGTGTCCCTTTACAACTGTAGGAAGGAGGCCGTCATGCGCATCTTCGTGCCCTGTCTAGCTCTTTTTTTGGCCTTCCCCCTCAACAGCAGCCCCCTGGTCGCCCAGACTGATCCGGGTCTGTCCAACCTGGGATGGGTTTCCGTTGGACTGGGTTGGGGGAGAGGTGACAGCGAAGGGTACGTTGCGCTCGGAGCAGAGGCTTCCATTCTACGTGGTGCCCACCTGGTTTCGGGCCGCTGGTTGGGTTTTCTTGCCTTTGATTCGGGCGGGGGCCGGACCGCAAGGGAAGCTGCGGCTCTTTACGGAAGAACACATCGTGGCCGGCGCCATCAAGCAGCGTTTTCGGCTGGTCCCTCCTTCCTCAGGTGCCAAAGGTGGTCCATATGCGGGGATCCCGACCTTCCAGGCGATAAGTGGACCTACGAGTCCAAGATCGGACTCGCAATGTCGGGCCAAATCTTCTGGACTCCCTCCCGGTTTTTCGGAATCGGCCTGTCCGGCTTTGCCAACATGAATTCCAACAGGTCCTTTTATGGGGCGATGCTGGCCCTGAGGTTAGGAAAGCTGCGTTGACCGGATACAGTACCGACGACTAACGCGAGTGAGAAAAAGGCCACCCCTCCGAAGCTGGTGGGGTGGCCCTTTCGCCTTAAGTGATGAGGAGTCTCTTCAGTTGAACCGGATCAAGAATGGCTCACCTGATTTGATCAAACTTTTGGCCTCCTCCTCTGAAGTCGCCTCGGGAATCTCTGTCCGATCATCAGCACAGGTCACGACGATCTCCATCGGCGTGTAGATGCCTATCGTCAGGAAGTTCACCAACTGGTTCAAGAAGGAGAGTTGAGTGTCCACTTGAGCGACACCTGCTGGACACTGTTCCATCGTTTCAACGGCTGACGGTGGAACCAGGCCATAGATCCACGCATTCGCCCATTTGTCTTCGATCTTCACAGTGCTGGGGCGAAGGCCCGTGGTGACGGTGGCGTGGTAGCAGGAGGTGAGCAAAAAGAGAAAAGCGAGCGACATCAGGATCTTTCGCATGATTCACTCCTGGTCCTTGAAGACCGGTTTACTGAAAACCTGGGGGAGCCTGAGAATACTCCACCCCATCACATGATGAAAGAGTGGTTAATCTGTTGAGGCCACCCCTCGGTTTGTTCTCTCCGAGTTTTTCCGACTTGCCGCCCCTGAGAAGGAGTCGGACTTTGTAGGGGAGGACCTCCCGGACAAGCTCCAACGCGAAATCGCCTTTGAGAACCCGAGCCTTTGAGAACCCGAGTGGTTAGGGGCACATCAGTGGCGGGAAGACTCTTAACGAGTGTCTGAAGATGATCATCCGCAGCTCAGGTCAGGGTCTCCCCCACGTCGAACTGGGAATTGATATCAACAAGCAACCCGTCCGGAAGCGGGCGAGGCACATGGGCGATGGTCAAGCACCCTCCGGATCTTTCGGCCAAACGGATGGCGAGCTCAACGGTGCCCCGGTCCTTCTCCACCGAACTCAATGCGACCAAGATGTTCTCGAACGGCACCATGTGAACCTCCATCAGGGAGAGTGCGGCTCGGTACGGTTCCAGCGTTCTAGGCCCGCAGAGTCAGCTCACTCGGAGGTTGAACCCACAAGTAGCTTTCGTAAAAGGCCGGCCGCCGCCTCTCGCTCGTCGGCGCAAAGCGGAGCAAGGAGTTTTTCCACTGCGCTGAGCCGGAGTTCAATTGCACGGTCAGCCAACAGGCGCCCCTGTTTGGTGAGCCGGATTTGGAAAGAGCGTCGATCCTCCGGATCAAGTTTCCTGCTCAGCAGCGATGCTTCCTCTAACCGGTCCAACCGGGTGGTCATTGCGCCCGAGGTTAGAAGGGCCAACTCACGAAGCCTCGTAGGAGTGAGTTGGTACGGAGGTCCTTGCCGGCGTAGGGCCAACAGGACATCACAGGCCCACGGAGCGAGATCCAGCGGGGCAAGGGCTCGCTTGTCTTCCCGAACCAGCACTTTCCTGAGAAGGTTGATTCGGCTCGTGATGCCTAGTCCTCGGGCATCCATCTCGGGGCGTTCCCGGCGCCAATCGTCGACCAGATGGTCCACCGTGTCATTATCCATAGCTTAACGTACATCGAAGTTCGCTTGATATCAAGATACTTGACGTCAAGGTTCTTTTAGCTATCTTGATATCAAGTAAACCGACATCAAGATAGTGAGTTAGGACGGTCAAAGTAGAGGAGGCCGAAATGAGAAAATCCATACAGGTCTTCACCATTTGCGCGGTCCTTGGGAGCGCCGGCGGTTTGCACGGGCAGGATCGTTGGAGGTTGGAACTCAGAAGCGGTGACGCGTATGCGACCCAGGATTTGGGGGAGGTTGAACTGGGGAGGGGGGACGGAGTCGGGGTAAGTACGGAATACCGGTTCATCAAACGCCTCGCCCTTTTCGGCGGCTGGGATCGGTTCCGATTCAATGCATACGAGTCCTCCGCACCCGCTCGTCTCGATGTGGAAGAAACTGGGTATGCTTTTGGTCTCAGCTTTGAGCACCCCGTACGGGATAAATGGAATCCCTTCCTACGGTTCCGGGCTGGCGGCACGTACTGCCATGTCGAGACCGATGACCAAGAACGCACTCTCTCGGACACAGGGCACGGATTCGGCTGGGAAGCTGGCGTGGGACTGGGATTCGCGATTGGCCATCGAGTGGACATCACCGCGCCAGCCATACGGTTCCGGTCGCTGTCCCGCGATGTCCTCTTAAACGGGACGAACTCGAGGGCAGACCTCCGATATTTGACGATTCAATTAGGGGCGTCGATGAAGCTTTGAGCGAAGCGTCGGATGAATTGCCTGGACTTTCTTGATTGGGGGATTGCAGAAAGGGATCCCGGAGTTCCTGTTCGACCTTGGATCCGAGCCGTTCCTTTGATCCGACTCTCTAACCCCACCCATTCGAATGTGGGGGTTGGAGTGTCATTCTCGATCCCGACCTGAGGTGTTTTTCGTCAATGCTTCCTCCTCCGTTTCGAGCGGGGAGACGAGCGGCACCGAATCGTTGTGGAGGACTGAGGTCATGATCCCAACGGAGAGGAAGCCGATGATAACTGCCAAGGAGACAATGGTGGGGATATGGACATGGTGGGAGAGAAGAAACTTCACCCCGATAAAGGCCAAGATGAAAACCAGGCTCATCTTGAGGTACCTGAAACGGGACATCAGGCCGGCCAATGCGAAGTAGAGCGCCCTCAGGCCCAACACTGCAAACATGTTTGACGTGAGCACCAAGAACGGATCCCTGGTGACTGCAAAGGCCGCGGGGATCGAGTCAAGGGCAAAGAGCAGATCGGTGCTCTCCACTACCACCAGGGACAGAAAGAGGGGTGTGGCGTGAAGTCGGCCCCCCTCTCTTACAATGAAGGCCGATCCCCTGAAGTCATCTGTCAGATGGAGAATCCGCTTACAAATTCGGACGAAGAGGTTACGGTGCGGCTGGAGGTTGTCATGCCTAGCTGCAAGCATGCGAATCGCCGTCAACAAAAGGAGGCTCCCGAATACGTAGACGATCCAATCGAAATGATCGAGGAGGGCGATTCCAGCCAAAACCATCGTTGCCCTAAGGACCAGGGCACCCAAGATCCCCCAGAAAAGCACTCGGTGTTGTTGTTCGGTGGGAACCTGGAAGTGAGAGAAGATCAGTACGATGACGAAAATGTTGTCCAAAGAGAGAGACCACTCCAAGAGCCATGCTGTGAAGAACTTCAGCGACGCCTCAGCTCCGGTCAGGTCTTCCCGCCACTCGACTCCCGCTCCAAGCCAATTGTGTTGGTAGATGAAGTAGACCATGAGGCAGAAACCCATGGCCAGGGTTATATAGAGACCAGTCCAGGCCAAAGCCTCCCGAAGGGAGAGTACCTGGGGCCTTTTCCGGTGAACACCCAAGTCCAAGGCCATGAGAACAGCCACCAAAGCCAGAAACCCG
>JBDHGR010000417.1:0-4519 GCA_039589815.1 Gemmatimonadota bacterium
CCCCCTTTCAGAGCAGGAAGAAGTAAAGGGGGTGAGCCGAATGGCGGGCCAGCCCCGTCTCCCCTTCCGTTCCGACACGTTCAGGGGCGTTATCCTGAGTGGAGGGATCACCGGGGGGGGGGTTGAAGAGGCGGTCCGGGTCGTCGCACCGGGCGGGAGACTTGTACTTCTGGGCGCTGCCTCCGAGACCTTTCCCGAGGCGTCAGCTCTTGAGTTGAAAGTGATTATGGACGAACCCGGGACCATGGTTTTTCAGAAAGAAGGACCTGGATTCCTGCCTCTCGTAACGTTGCGAGGCCTTTGAAGCCCGCCTACGTTTACTTGATCCAGCATTGCGGCGTCTCGAACAGCGATTCCTTCTCGATGTCAGTTTGGAAGAAGTTTTTTGGTGGCGACGATGAAGGGGGTCGGGTCGACTATTACGATGAGGGCATGGAGCTTCTCACCGAGGGAAAGTTCCATGAAGCCCTCACCTCTCTTCGGCTCGCCCTGAAGGAGCAACCCGGGGATCCGGTGGTGCTCCAACAAATCGCCATCGCCTATACACGAATTGGCATGACAGACGAGGCGGCCAAGACCTACCGGCACGTTCTTCAAAAGGACCCCAAGGCGTCCGGAGCTCATTACGGATTGGCTTTCCTTCTGATCCGGTCAGGGCAGATGAAGGATGCCGTGCCCCACCTCAAGGCATTCTTGGCTTCCCCACCGGCGGGCACCGCGGCCAACCAACACATCGCGCACGCCGAGGCTACTCTAGCCCAGCTCACCGGCCTTACCCATGACAACCCAACCGACCCCGACCCCGACACCGACTAAGAAGGTTTGGCTTCGCTGGACCGGAGATGGGATGGAGTACGCCGGGGGAACGGAAACAGGCCCTCCCATGATCCTGGACGGGAAGTCCTTGAAAGGACCGGGGCCCATGGATGCGCTCCTTCTGGCGGTTGCAGGTTGTATGGCGGTGGATGTGCAGGTGATCCTGGAACGCAGTAGGGTGCCTTTGGCGGAGTTGCGGGTAGAGGTGGAGGGAGAGCGAGCTCCCTCCCACCCGAAGCGGTATACTCGACTTAACATGGTCTACCACCTGGATGGACCTCAGGAGGAGCACCAGGCCAAGGTCGAACGGGCCGTCGAGCTTTCCCGGGGAAAGTTCTGTAGCGTTCTGCATTCCCTCAGGGAGGATATCGATGTCGAGATCGATATCCGACGCCGGTGAGGCTCTTCAGGGACTTTCCGGGCCCGGGCCAACTTCGCTAGGTAGACCACCCAGGGGCGCCTTGACCACGCCAGAAAAGGAAGGAGGGTGACCTTGGGGACGCGGGATTACCTGGCCAACCGGACAGCGGTTCCAAGAGGGACTGTTACGCAGCTCTTCTTCGACGCCGTGGATCGGTTCCGGACCAAGGCCGCCTTCCGGACCATCGTTTCCGATGGGTTCGAGGAATTCAGCTATGCGGAGATTCTGTCGAGGGTACAGGCCATTTCCGGGGGCCTCGCTGCTCTCGGGCTCAATCGAGGGGACCGTGTGGCCGTGCTTTCGGAGAACCGGTTTGAATGGTCTCAGACCGATTACGGAGCCCTTTGCACAGGGGTTGCCCTGGTTCCCATACACACGACCCTAACCCCTGCCCAGGTTGGGTATATCCTGGGAGATTCAGGGGCCAAGGTGGTCTTCGTCTCGACCAGTGAGCAGTTGGAGAAGGCCCAGGAGGCGATCCGGGCCCTACCGGGGCCCATCAATCTGGTGATCTTCGATCGAATGGAAGATGTGCCGGAAGGGGTGTTGACCTGGCGGGGATTTCTGGGGGAAGGACGCCGGATGGCCGAGGAGAAATCGGATGAGGACTTCCGGGTCCAGGCCCTCTCCGCTCAGCCCGACGATACCGCCACCATCCTCTATACTTCCGGGACCACAGGAGATCCAAAGGGTGTGGTGCTGGCCCACAACAACCTCTTTTCCAATGCCACTGCACTGACCAAGGTCATCCACGTCGACGAGACCGACGACACACTCAGCTTCCTCCCTCTTTCTCACATTCTGCAACGGATGGTGGATCTCGTCTTTTTCTCCAAGGGAGCCACGGTTACCTACGGGCGGGGCGCCAAGACCATCCCGGAAGACCTGAGGATTTCCAAGCCCACCAAGGTAGTAGGGGCTCCCAGGGTATTCGAGAAGTTTTACCAGGCTGTCATGGAGCAGCAGGGCATCAAAGGTCTCGTGGTCCGGTGGGCCCGGGAGGTGGGGGAGGCCTGGGCCGAAGAGAGGTTGGCCGGGCGCCAACCGACATGGATTCTCAAACTTGTCTATCGTCTGGCTTACGCCCTGGTTTTCAAGAAAATCCACCGTGCCCTCGGCGGGCGGCTCCTCTTTTTTGTCAGCGGAGGCGCCCCCCTGGCTCCGCATATCACCAAGTTCTTCTATTCGGCGGGAATCATGATCTTGGAGGCTTATGGCCTTACCGAGACCTCCCCAGGCATTACCCAGAATTCCCCTGATGACTTCCGGGTCGGAACGGTTGGGCCGCCGATTCCCGGCACGGAAATCCGTATCGCCGAGGACGGAGAGATCCTCGTTCGGGGACCTCAGGTGATGACAGAGTACTTCAACCGCCCTGAGGACACGGCTGCCGCGTTCGATGGTGATTGGTTCCGGACCGGTGATATAGGGGAGATAACCGAGGATGGGCACCTCTGTATCACCGACCGGAAGAAGAACCTCCTGGTGACGGCTGGAGGAAAGAACATCGCGCCCGGGCCCATTGAGAACCTGGTGAAGGAGAATCGCTACGTGGACCAGGTGGTCATGATCGGAGACCAACGGCATTTCCCCGCTCTCCTGGTTGTGCCCGATTTCAAAGCCCTCGAGGATTGGGCCAGATCAGCCGGGCTCGCCGCCGGCACCCGAGGCGACCTCCTGAAGCAGAACATGGTCCAGGAACATCTGGGTGCCGAGATCTTCAGCCTCCTTGGTGATCTTGCGAGGTACGAGCAGCCGAAAAAGATCGGGCTCATTGAGAAGGAGTTCACCATCGAAGGTGGAATCCTGACACCGAATCAAAAGGTGAAGAGAAGGGTCGTTCGGGACCGTTATGGATCCCTCATCGAGCGGTTCTACGACCCCGCGAATCGGACGCAGGACGTATTCGTGGAGGAGGATTGATGCCGGGAGGTCTCGTCTCCGGTTCTTCCGGAGTATTCGTCGTGCTGGTCACGGTACCGGACGTCGACTCCGGTGTAATCCTGGCACGAAGGGTGGTCCAGGAGCGCCTCGCAGCATGCGGGAATGTGATCCCTGGGCTGACATCGGTGTATCGTTGGGAAGGGGAGGTACAGGAGGACTCCGAAGCCCTCGTTTTGTTCAAGAGTACGGGAGCTGCAATAGAGGCCTTGAAGCGGCGAGTCGCAGAACTCCATCCATACGAGGTGCCCGAATTCCTCGCCGTTCCGGTAACCGACGGGCACGCACCTTACCTCCGATGGGTGCAGGGAGAGGTGGGCGAGCCCGAGGTGTCTGAATGACAGAAGAACAAGACAAAAATGGGGAAAGGGCGCTCCGGCCGGGCCAGAAGGTGAGCCGGGAGGAACAGGGTGACCTCCTGGCGGACGCAGTCACGGGGTTCTTCCCCCCCGGGCTTGAAAACCGAACTCCTGAGGGAGGCGCCGGGGGATCCTCGGATGAGGAGTCCCAGGCCGGGCCTGCTGAGGATGCCGGGGGGGCCTCTCCGGGAGCCGCTGACCGGGATGAACGAAAGGGCCCGCCCGAAGATGGAAAGCACCCCGATCGAGGCGATGAACCAGCCTCGGGGGGTGATGTGATACCCGACTCCCTTTGGGAACAGAAGATGGCCTGGGCGAAGGCCCGGGCGAGGGAGGGGCGTCTGGAAGAAGCCGAAGAGCTCTATCGGGAGCTGGTGGCAGAAGATCCCTCCAGCGTTAGGGCTCTCAACAATCTTGGCGTTCTTCTGGACGAGATGGGTGATCCGGAAGGAGCTGTGGCCCAGCTTCGGATTGCCCGAAAGATTGAGCCCCAGAACCGAGAGGTGATGGGAAATCTGGGCGCGGCCCTCGGAGCATTGGGAAGGTACGCCGAGGCGGAAGAGGAACTGCGGACTGCCTTCCGTGCGGACCCCTCGGATCTTCAGATCCGAGGAAACCTTGGCATTCTCCTTTTCCGTCGGGGTCTGTACGAACAGGCTGTGACCGAGCTGGCGGCTGTTTGTGCCGAAAAACCTGAGGACGGCCTGCCTTTCTTTTACATCGGGGAGGCGCTCAACCGGCTGGGAAGGGTAGACGAAGCGATCGAAGCTTTGGAGCGAGTAACCGAACTGATCCCCGGCAATCCCAAGGCCTACTACACTCTGGGGGTTCTGTTCGACAAAAAGAACGTTCCCGAAAAAGCATCTGTCATGTACCGGAAAGCCAGGGAGCTGACGGGTTCATGATCCGGGCAGTCCCGTTGGAGGCCAAGGACGTGGAGGCTGAGGCGATCCTCCGGTCCGTGTCAGCAAATCTGGAAGCT
>JBDHGR010000417.1:4571-8594 GCA_039589815.1 Gemmatimonadota bacterium
AGAGACTTCAGGCCATGGGTGACCTTCCCGTCGGGGCAGCGGTCATCACCCCCGGGGGAGCCCTCCGCGGGCGCTTTCTGATCCACGTTGTCCTCCAGTCTGAAGACGAGCCGGTAACGCTTGAAGGACTTCGTCTAGCGCTCAGGAACGGCCTCAGGCGGGCGGAGGAGTGGGGCCTTGAATCCCTGGCTTTACCGCCTCTAGGGATCGGGGCGGGAAATATGGAAACCGATGAAGCCGCCAGCGTCATGGTCCCTCTCATCTCTCAGCACCTGGAAGCTGCCGGTAGTCTTCAGGAGGTCCTTATCCTCGTCACGACCGGTTATGAAGAAGATGTGTTCGTGCGGTCCATCGAATGGAACGAAAGCCACCCCCATGACACCAAGGGATGAGATCGCTTCTGCATGAAGGCCTTGTACAGTCGATGAGAGCCATCCGTCGCCGCCTCCTTGCTGGAGGCATTCTTTTGTTGTGGCTTGGGATGATGGGCTGGCAGGTTCGGCGGGAGTATTTTCAGCCGGAGCTCGCCCGCTTGGCAGAAGCGGCCCTCACCCTGGCCCCTGGTGTCAATTTCTACACCCTCCGCATGGGCGATCAGGTGGTGGGTCTGGCCACTTCCCGCCTCGATACGGTCCCTGAAGGGTTCCTCCTCGATGACCTCCTCTCCCTGGAATTGCCTGCCCTCGGGCAGACGGGGACAGCGGTGGTAAGGACCCGGGTTAACCTCTCTCCGTCGCTGGTGATGAGGGACTTCTCTTTCGCGCTGGACTCGGAGGTGGGCCGGTACACGGCGACGGGACTAGTCGAAGGAGATACTCTTCTGCACCTCCAATTGGACGCGGGAGGATCGGAGCAGACGATGACTCACCGGCTGTCCCAACCACCCGTATTCGCAGCGGCACTTCCCATTCGGGTTGCCGTGGGAGAGGGTCTGGCGGTCGGAGATCGGCTTCGGTTCCCCGTGTTCGATCCCTCCTCACTCTCCACCCGGACGGTTGAGGTCTACGTGACGGAACACGACACGCTTCTGGTTCCCGATAGCGCCGAACTCGATTATGAAACCGGCCGATGGAGACCGGCTCATTACGATTCCATTCCTTCCTGGCGGGTGGTGGAGGCGTACGGGGGAGTCCGGGTGGAGAGTTGGATCGATGAGGACGGGAGGATCGTGAGAGCCTCGAGTCCGTTGGGTTTTTCCATGGAGAAGACCGAATACGAACTGGCCCGTCAGGATCAGGAGCACGCCCGAGCTATGCCGGGTTCTCCCATCGATGAGGACGTGATCCTCTCCACGGCCATCCAAAGCGAGGTGGATCTGGGCGAGGTGGAAAGCCACGGCGAGCTCAGGTTCGTCCTCTCGGGAGTGGATCTGGGAGGGTTCCAACTGGACGGAGGCCGGCAGCAACTCCGCGGGGACACATTAGTCGTACGACAAGAGGACTGGGACGCTATTCAACCGGACTATGATGAGCTCCCCTATCCCCGCATGGACTTCCTGGAGTACCTCCAACCGGAGCCACTGATCCAGAGCGACGATGAAGGGATCGTTCAAACCGCAGAGGATCTTTCCAGGTGGCAGACCTTCGGGAACAACGATCCCGTCCGGATCACACGACGCCTCACCGCCGGGGTTTACGGAATGCTGGAGAAGCAGATCACCTTCTCCATACCCAATGCCATCCAGGTGCTGGAAGCCAGGCGAGGTGACTGCAATGAGCACACGGTTCTCTTCGTGGCGCTGGCGCGGGCGCTGGGACTTCCTGCAAGGACTGCCGTTGGATTGGTCTATGTGAATGGGGCGTTCTTTTACCATGCCTGGCCCGAGGTTTGGCTTGGCCAGTGGGTCGCTGTTGATCCCACTTTCGGCCAGTACCCGGCGGATGCCGCCCACCTTCGGTTCGTCATCGGCGGTCTTGCCCAACAGGTGGAGATCGTCCGTTTGATTGGAAACCTGGACATCGAAGTGGTTCAGCCTGGAAACAGGGGATCGGAGGTACACTAGGTGGGGATAGAGACGCCTTTTGACCAGCCGGTGGCGAACCGAGCCCTGCACCTGTCGGCAGACCTGACCCCGGTCCGGTTGGGCGAGGACGGGCTCATGCTGGACCTGCGGGGTGTGACCAAGACCTACGGGGGGTTCACGGCTGTGAAGGAGCTGGACCTCTCGGTACCCAGGGGCCGGATCTTCGGATTCCTCGGTCCTAATGGGGCCGGGAAGACCACTACCATCCGCATGATCTCCGGGGTCCTTCTCCCCTCCTCCGGTCAGATCCTGGTTGGAGGCGATGACCTGGCGGGGAACCCGGAGAAGGCGAAGGCCCGCATCGGGTACATTCCGGATCGCCCATACCTCTATGAGAAACTCACCGGTGCCGAGTTCCTTCGATTTGTTGCTGGGCTCTGGGGCAAAGAGGGGGAGGAGTCTGAAGCCAGGGCCGATCGCCTCCTGGAGCTCTTCAACCTCTCCCAATGGAAGAACGAGTTGGTGGAGAGCTATTCACACGGGATGCGGCAGAAGCTCTTGATCAGCTCGGCCCTCATTCACCAGCCAGAGCTTATCGTGGTGGACGAGCCCATGGTGGGCCTGGACCCCAAAGCCGCCCGGATCCTCAAGGACCTGCTCCGAACGTATGTCGGGAATGGGGGCACGGTGTTCCTCTCCTCCCATACCCTGGAAGTCGTGGAGGTCCTCTGTGACGTCCTGGCCATCATTCATGAAGGGAGCGTGATTGCCCAGGGGACCATGGATGAGCTCAGGAAGGAGGCGAGGGCCGGCCAGGCGGGCCTGGAGGAGATATTCCTCAAAGTAACAGGCGGGGATGAGGTGGCTGAGGTTGTGGCCAGTCTCCAGCGCAGCGAGCCCTGATGCACGACGCCATGCCAAGCAGTGCTGGTCTCACCTGGCTTCTCAGGCCGAAGATCAGCACGAAACTCGCACGGATTCGGACGGATCAGGGCAGGTTCTTCAAGACGATCGTCCTGGGTTTTGTGGGGCTCATCTTCTGGGCGTTGATCTTCGGCGTTATCTGGCGGATGCTCCTCTATTTCCGGAATACCCAGGGAGTCGGAGACCTTCTGGCCGGGAAGCTTCTGGGATTGGCCCTCCTGACGTTCATGGGGATCCTCCTCCTCTCCAACGTCATCACGTCCCTTTCGACTTTCTTCCTCTCGCAGGATCTCGAGTTGTTGATGGCATCGCCCGCCGACACCCTGAAGGTTTATGGGGCCAGGCTCATCGAGACCATCATCAACTCCTCCTGGATGGTGGCTCTCCTCGCGGTGCCCCTTTTCCTGGCCTACGGCTTTGCTTATCGGGCCGACGCACTTTTCTACGTTTTGGCTTTGCTGGTGATGGTGCCATTCCTGGTTCTGCCGGCCGTGGTGGGGGCGGCTGTAACGCTCATTCTGGTGAACGTCTTCCCTGCACGGCGGACCCGAGACCTCCTTGCACTTACCGGACTCCTTGCAGCAGCGGCCATCGCGGCCGTATTCCGCTTTCTGAGGCCCGAACGCCTCGTAAGGCCCGAGGAATTCCGGGATTTGGTTGATTTCCTGGCCGTTCTCCGCACCCCGTCGTCGGTTTGGCTTCCCAACGAATGGGCCGCGACGTCCCTCATGTCATATCTGAACGGTTTTTTTGATCCCTTTCCGCTCTTTCTTCTTCTATCTACCGCATTGGCTTTTCTGGTCATTGGATCCTGG
This sequence comes from Gemmatimonadota bacterium, assembly GCA_039589815.1. Lineage (GTDB taxonomy): Bacteria > Gemmatimonadota > Gemmatimonadetes > Longimicrobiales > Gaopeijiaceae > JABDNZ01. The sequence continues at coordinate 8,274 of JBDHGR010000417.1, forward strand.
CTGCACCTGCGCCTCTACTCCCCTGGCTTCAGTCGAGCCCAGGAAGGAGCTACCAGGAGGGAACACCGATCCAGGTCCCGGTGGGTGGAGGGTGTGCTGAAGGCGCTCCCGGCCCGGACCCGGGTGCTGGTAGCCAAGGAAATCCGTGTATTCTTCCGGGACTCCACCCAGTGGTCCCAACTCTTTCTCCTTGGCGTTCTGGTCGTGGTCTATGTCTACAACGTCAAGGTCCTGCCTCTCTATACCGGCGAGCAGGTGTCTTTCCTCCTGATCAACGTTGTTTCTTTTCTGAACTTGGGGTTGGCGGGATTTGTGGTTGCG
>JBDHGR010000418.1:0-4515 GCA_039589815.1 Gemmatimonadota bacterium
GTGTTGATGTCCGGTGGAGAAGTTGTCCAACCCCACCACTTCCTGGTTCAGGTCGAGGAGCGTTTCCAGAAGATTGCAGCCGATGAAACCGGCGACACCCGTAACCAACCAGACCTTTGGGTGTTCGGCGATTCGCGCGCAGGTGGCCTCGAAGGGGGTCATCGTCCGGTTCCTCGGGTGGAAGTGGTTCGCGAAAACCAGGGTAGGCCAGGTGCCCTACCCGGTCAATGAGCCGGGCATGAACCCGGGGTTTGGCGCGGGCCATATTTCGGGCCTTTAAGAGAGCCGTATCAAAAGGGGACACCCCTGGATCGAAAAGATTCACGGCCGAAACCTATGCCCCTGCAGAGCCTGGCAGAAACAGGTTTTTCCCCGCATTCAATCCGCAGGAAAAATTTGTTCCCACCCGGAAAGCTTTTCCCCGAAACGCGACGCCACTTCACGATTCGGTTTTCCGGAAACCCTTTGAACACAAGCGTTTCCGCGGGATAGCAGTGACCCGGGTTCCTCCGTCCTTGAAGGAATGGGACTTGTAGTTGAAGCCGCTCCAAACGCGTTGGTGCCGCCGACGCAACGTACCGCTGCTCAGAGCAGAACCGGCGAAAGCCGGTGACGCAGAGCCACGGGGCTACCGGGAAGAGGGCTTTTCCCCAGGCTAGCCGGGCCGCCAGCGGATCCTGACTCGATCAGTGATCGCATGGCGGCCCGTTTTCCTCCCGCCAACCCGCGAATGAACGCGGGGCGGGGATTCGAAGGGAGCCTGGGAGTGGTGGAGATGCTCACGTTTGAAGCCGATTCAAGCAGCAGCGCGCAGCCCGTTCTAGCCATCCGCAGCAAATCTGTTTTCAAAAGGCGACTTCGCCTCCCACCACTAGGCATCTCCGCCCTCCTGGTCTTCCTTGTTTCCGCCTGCTCTGGGTCCGGGTCAGATCCGGTCATCGTTTCGGGGAACCCCAATACCCAGCTCAGGGGCAATCTCACAGTTGAACCCTCCTCCTTCCTTATCTCGGAGGGGGAGACGCTCAACCTTACTGCCAGGCTGGGAAACACCTCCGTCGGGGCTTCCCAGATCACCTGGAGCGTTACGCCGACCTCCGTGGCCACCATCGATTCATACGGTCTTCTTACCGGCGTGAAACACGGTGAGGCCTCCGTCACCGCTCGTTATTCCAACCTAGAAGGCGGTGCTTCCGGGATCGTCCGGGCCATCCCTGATCGCCTGGAACCGAAAACCACAGCCGCACCCGTGGGCATCGTGGGCCGGGCCATCTCCGACAGCGTCGCAGTGAGCGTGGTTAGCGTGGACGGGGTTCCTGTTCCCTTCATTGATGTGGCCTTCGAGGTCCAATCAGGCGAAGGGATCCTTTCCCATACCGTGCAACCCACCGGGATGGACGGTATTGCCCGGGTCCTCTGGACCTTGGGCGGCCCCGCCGGGGACCAACAACTTCGAGCCCATTCCGTTGGTTTGGGTGAAGTTGTTTTTCTTGCCGACGCAATCCCGGACTACGATTCTGCGACGGTTGTCACTCTGGCGGGTGACGCCCAGGAAGGGGTGGTCGCCACATACCTGCCCGAACCCCTCAGGGGCCAGGTCACCGACCAGTTCGGGAACCCTCTCCCCGGTTTGGCCATTGACTGGACCTTCATCGACGGCGGCGGAGCCCAGGGTGTTGCTGGAGGGCCGAACGGCGCCTCCACGATCGTTCAGGGTACCACCGACGCGCTCGGGATGACCGAGGTTCTATGGAAGCTCGGAACCCGGGCTGGAGACCAGGAAGCCCTCCTGGGCCTGCCTCCAGCCGTAGGTGGGTCATCCGGGAACATGGGTGGTCCTCAAGGAGTGCCTGGGAATGGAAGGGCCCTCGGGAAATGGAAGGCCAAGGGAAAACCCGCCGCGCCCGACGGTATCCAAATCACGCCCGAGGAGGTTTTTACCCTGGTGGCGGCAGAGGTGATGCTGGCAGCCGCCTTGATCGATCCCTTCGGGAATGTGGTCGAAGGCGGCAATTTCACCTGGCGGACCGACGACTCCGGGGTCGTGGAAGTTGACGGGTCCGGGAAGGTCCGGGGAATCAAAGAGGGCCGGGGCGCAGTCTTCGCCGAAACCACCGAGGAGCCACTTTCCGGTTCCAGTTGGGTGAATGTCGAAGCTCGCGTTGCCTCCGCACTCCGGAAACACCAAGGAGACGGGCAGACAGCTCCCGTCGGGACCCCTCTTCCGTCACCGGTTTCCATAAGGGTCCTGGATCAAGGTGGTGACCCCGTCGCAGGCGCCGAGGTGTTCTGGAGAGTAGCCGCGGGAGCGAGCGCCGCCGGCGGGAACGGGCCTCAAACGGCGGCCGCAGCAGGGGAGCCCACCTCGCCCGTAACCTTTACCGATATAGATGGCGTATCGACGACCGAATGGATTCTGGGGACGCAGGCAGGAACCCAGAACCTCGAAGCGGTCGTGGGCACCCTCCCTCCACTGGAATTCACTGCTGAAGCTTCCCCGGGCGGGGCGGCGTCCATCACCCTGAACCCGTCGGCAGCCGAGGTCAACACCTTCCTGACCCAGTTCTTCGACGCTCTCGTTCAAGACGCATACGGGAACGACATCCAGGGAATCACCCTGGCCTGGGTGAGCTCCGATCCTGCCATCGCCGAGGTGGTGGGCGAAGGGCTCCTGAAAGGCCTATCGGTGGGGGTTGTTGGAGTGTCGGCCAGTGCCAACGGTGTGACGGGCCAGGCCAGCCTTACGGTCCTGCCCGGGGGCCCCGCCAGCTCGGTCATTTACGCTGGGAGCGATCAGGTCGCGATGGTGGGAACGCCCCTCTCGGACCCCGTTTCAATCGGCGTCTTCGACGAGAACGGGGCCCCTGTGCAGGGGGTGGAGGTCTCCTGGACCGTGGCCACGGGCGGAGGGAGCGTGAATCCCGAAACCAGCCTGACGGATCAGAATGGCGTGGCAGTGACGTACTGGACCCTGGGCACAACCGCCGGAGAACAGCGGCTCGAAGGTTCCGTCGGGGAACTCCCCAGCGTCGTAATCATGGGCATGGCTAGCCCCGGGCCGGTGACGGTCGTTGCCGTAACGCCGTCGGACCTCACCATGCAACGGGCGTCTTTCGGGCAGTTGACCGCATCTTGTTGGGACGAATATGGGAACCCCATTCCGGCACCTCCGTTCACCTGGACGAGCTCGAACTCGTCCGTGGCTCAGGTGGACGAAACTGGCGAGGTCACCGCGTGGTCGGTGGGAATGGCCACGATCTCAGCCGAAGTGAATGGGGTGGAAGGCTCGGCCGAGGTGATGGTGACCGACGAACCTGTAGACCAGATCATGGAGGCGGGCGGGAATGACCAGACTGGTTCCGTGGGATCCACTCTGACCGAACCCCTCAGGGTCAGGGTGGTCAACGGGTATGGCAACCCGGTGGAAGACGCCGATGTGCGTTGGGAGGTGGTTAGCGGGGGTGGTTCCATTTCCCCGGAAAACGGAGTCACCGATGCCCAAGGATATGCACAGGCCTCATGGACCCTTGGGACACAGCCTGAAGAGAACACCGTATCGGCCTTCCTGTTCGAAGGCGGTGCAGTCGCGTTCAACGCGACGGCCATCATCGGTTCTCTGACCGTCATCACTTTGACACCGGAAGCCGCAGCCCTTGAGCTGGGTAAAACCCAGCAGTTCACGGCTTCGCCTCAGGATGAACACGGGAACGTTCTGGAGGGGGTAACGCTCACCTGGAGCTCGTCGGATCCGGCGACTGCCTCCGTTGACTCGAATGGGCTCGCTACTGGGGTGGTGCCAGGAAGTGCTGACATTCGAGCTTCCGCCCAGGGCGTGACCGGGACCGCTACCCTGACGGTCACCGAGGAAGAAACGACCGGCCCCGGGTCGGTACAGATAACTCCTTCCGAGCTCGCTTTCATCGAGCTGAACGCCACAGCCCAACTCACCGCGACCGTCTATGATGCCTTGGGCGAAGAGATTTCGGATGCTACTATTGCATGGTCCAGTTCCGATCCTTCTATCGCAACGGTGAGTCAGGGAGGTCTCGTGACCTCGAAGGCATGGGGTCAAGTTCTGATCCTCGCTTCGGCGACGTGTTGTTCGTCCAGTGACCCGGTCACTGCTACGGTCCCGGTCGACATCGTCCAGGATGTTGAGCCGGTACCGTACGTCACGACGACGTCGCCGGTTGCCAACGGCAAGGTGGGGCTTTCCTATAGTCAGACCCTCGAAGCCGCCAACGGGGTTGGCGGTGTCTACACGTGGGCACTCATCAACGGATCCACTCTTCCGGCCGGGCTCGGGCTGGTGGAGAGCACCGGCGAGATCCAGGGGATTCCCACCGTGGCTGGGACGACGGCCTTCGAGGTCGAGGTCACGAGTGGGGGTCAGAGTTCATCCAAGGTTCTCGACCTCACCATTACCCCGGCCGATCAGGTCATCACGGGTGACACCATCGACCTGGAGATCACACGGCTGGATGGAGGTACCGGGCAGGTCCTGGTGTCGTCGGGGAT
>JBDHGR010000419.1:0-4507 GCA_039589815.1 Gemmatimonadota bacterium
AACCTCTCTCAGGATTACACCCAGGGTGCTATCCGTTTTGCCGAACCCGATGAACTGACTCCCGATGACGTTCAGTACTTCGTTCTGAGCCCGGGCAGGACCATCTCCGTCCTGTTCATGGACGACGGGGCGAGGGGGGCCGCATCGAGCCTTTACATGAGGGAGGCCCTTGGTATCTCCGAGGAGAGCACTTTCGGGGTTTCTGTCCGGACGGGGAGTGGACTTACCCCGGCACAGCTGGACGGTGCGTCTGTTGTGGTGGTGAACGACCGTCCCATCCCCGCCGGGAACACATCAGCTGCTCTGCGGGCTTTTGTTGAGGGGGGGGGAGGGTTGCTGCTGGTCACCGGCGAGCGAGTTCGTTGGCCCGGAGAGCTTTCTGACCTGTTACCGGGTGGTCTCACGGAGCCGAGGGACCGGGCCGATGGCCGGGCCGGACGTCTCGGCTACCTGGACTACGATCATCCCATTTTCGAGATCTTCAGGGGGCCCCGTTCGGGAGACTTCACAGGGGCTCGGTTTTTCCGCTCCAGGGACCTGGTGGGAGTCGACCAAGAGGCCGGCCTTGTCCTGGCCCGGTATGACAACGGCTCTGTAGCGCTGGCCGAGAAGAAGGTAGGGGATGGTCGTGTTCTGGTGTGGACCTCTACCCTCGATGCGTTTTGGAACGACCTGGCCCAACAGCCGGTCTTCCTTCCCTTTATCCACCAGTTGGCGCGATATGCCTCGGGGAGAACCGAGACGGTGGCGGCCTTTACCGCGGGCCAGGTCCTTGATGTGACCGATGCCAATGCCATGGCTACTGCCGGACTGGGGGAAGTTACGGAGGCTCTGGCAGGTCTCGAGGAGCGGGTGGCATTCACCCCTTCGGGTGGTATGCAGCCGCTCCCCACGGGGGCGGGTCCCCACTTCCTTCGTCTGGAAGAACAGGGGGTTTACGACATCCGCATGCCAGGGTCGTCGGAAATGAGGCCGTTGGCTGTGGCAGTGAATGTTGATCTTGCCGAGGCCGATTTGAATCAGTTAGATGTGGAAGAGGTGGTGGCCTCCATCGTAGCCCGAACCCAGGATGGGGACGAACCTCGCCTGGAGGGGGCTCGGGCGGCTCGCTTGAGGTTGGAGGACAAGGAGCGCCGTCAATCTCTATGGCGTTTCCTTCTGCTGGTGGCGTTCGTTTTGTTGACTCTGGAGACGGTGGTCTCCAATCGGATTTCCCGGGTTGCAGTGAGGAGAGGGTCCCATGCCGGAGCGTAAATCCCCCAGGAGGATACGTGTCCTTCCCATTATCCGCAGTGTACGGACCCGCTGGCGGCTACGGATCTTCCTTCGTGGGTTGAGCATCGTCCTCGGGGCTGGGTTCCTGGCTTTCCTCCTGTCTGCTTACGGACTGGAAGCTTCCCGGTTCTCACCAGCGGCAGTTGCCAGCCTCCGGGTGGGGGCTTGGGCTGTCGTGATCCTTCTGACCTTCTTCTTCCTGATCAGGCCGCTCTTCCGACGGGTCACAGATGACCAAGTTGCCCTCTATCTGGAAGAGCAGGAACCCTCTTTGGAGGCAGCTATCCTCGGGGCCGTGGAAGTTGAGAAAACGGATCCCACCTCACGCCACGGTGCCTCCCCCGAGCTGCTGAATCGCCTGGTAGAACGGGCTGTGGACAAGGCGAGGGCTGTGGATTACGGACGTAGAATCGACCGCCGGGGCCTTTATCGGGGATCCGGTGTCCTTGCCACCATCTTCGTCGCAGCTCTGCTGTTTCTGTTCTTCGGGCCCACCGGGGTCCGGTATGGGATCACGACGCTGATGCTCCCGACCACGGAAGCCGCGGAAGTGAGTCCCTACAGTATCTCGGTTCTTCCTGGAGACGTGACCGTGGCGCGGGGTTCGGACCAGATTATCACAGCCGAACTCCGAGGATTCGAGTCGGACGATGTCTCGGTTTTCTCCCGGGTCGGGGGAGACGACCCCTTCAAGCGCCTCTCCATGCTGCCGGCCGACAGCGGTCAGTACGAAGTCCTGCTCCTGAATCTAGAGGAAGAGACCGAATACTTCGTGGAAGCCGATGGTGTCCGATCGGCTTTCCACACGATTGAAGTGGAGGACCTGCCCTACGTGGAGGGGATGACCCACACCTACGTCTTCCCGGGGTACACGGGGCTGAGTCCGAGGGAGATTGAGGGTGGTGGGGATATCGCAGCAATCAATGGCACCAGCGTCGAGATGTCGATCCGGTCTACGATGGAGACCCCGGGGGGTCTCTTGTGGCTGGATGATTCGGTTGCCGTGGAACTCACTCCCATGCCCGATGGCACGCTGAGGGGGGAGGTTTTGGTGACCAAGGATGGGGTCTACCGGATCGACCTGGCTCGGCTCAACGGTCGCATGGTGGCCGCGTCCCCCGAGTATACCATCGACGTTCTGGACGATCTCCCTCCTTCGGTGGTGATCTCGGATCCCGGTCGGGACGCTCAGGCCAGCGCGATTGAAGAGTTGTTTGTCGAAGCGCAAGCAGACGACGATTACGGCATCGGAGCTCTCGACTTGGTCTATTCCGTGAACGGTGGCCCCGAGAACACCCTCCCCCTCTACCGGGGTGGAGGGGCTCCTATGACCGAGATGACCGCGGGGCACACCCTATTCCTGGAAGAGTGGGAGCTGGAGGTGGGGGATGTCATCTCGTACTACGCCGTGGCACGGGATAACCGAAGTGGGCAGGCGGAAGAGACCTTGAGTGATATCTATTTCATCAACGTCCGGCCTTTCCGAAGGGATTTCCGTCAAGCTGACGAACAGCCTCCTGGCGGGGGACAGGGCCAACAGGGAGGTGAGCAGTCCGGGGCCGGGGAGGGCTTTGGCGGGAGCCTTTCAGAGCTACAAAGAGAGGTTGTCGCCGCCACCTTCAACCTCCTGAGGGACAAGGAAAGGTACTCTTCCGGTGAATTCAGTGAAAACACGGTCAGTGTCGCACTGGCCCAGGGGAGGGTCAGGGACGAGGTCGCCTCACTCTTGGTCCAGATGAACACCCGGGGGGTTTCCGAGTCGGATCCCCATTTCCAGGAAATCGCGAATCTCCTCCCTGTGGCCATCGAGGATATGGAGACAGCCGAAGCACTGCTCCGCGAAGAGAACACGAAGGATGCCCTTGCCCCGGAACAACGGGCCCTGAGGATCCTTCAGAAAGCCGAAGAGACATACGAGCGGGTGGTGGGCCAGCAGCAGGGTGGTGGCGGTGGGGGTGGTGGCGGGGGTGGTGCCAGTGCCGAAGAACTTGCAGACCTCTTCGAAATGGAGTTGGACAAGCTGCAAAACCAGTACGAAACCGGTCAACGTGGGGAACAACAGCAGGCCGACGAAGCGGTCGACGAGCTCATGGAGAGGCTGAAAGAACTCGCCCGCAGGCAACAGCAGGAGTTGGAGCGCCAGCGACGAAGGGCCGAATCCCAACAGGGCGCCGCGGGTGGCACCGGCGGGGAAAGCCAGAGGGCGCTGGCCGAGGAAGCCGAAGAGACTGCCCGGCAACTAGAGGAGTTGTCCAGGAGGACCGGTGATCAGCAGTTGGCGGAGACAGCCAGACGCCTTCGGGAGGCCGCGGAAACCATGCGACAGTCGGCGGCAGGATCCGGACAGAGCCAAGGCCTCGCCGACGCCACCGCTGCGTTGGAGGAGCTTGAAGAGGCGCAACGACGTTTGGACCGGAACCAAGAAAACCGAATGGAGGAGGGCATTCAGAGCGCCTTGGACCGGGTGAACCAGCTTTCAGAAGACCAGGAGAGAGTTCGGGAAGAGGTGGAGCAACTCCCAGACGATCCCATCGACCGGAGGGCAGAGGTCCAGCAGATCCATGACCAGAAGGACGACATGGTCAGGGATGTCCAGGCGCTCGAGGAAGACCTGATCCGGATGCAACAGTCGGCCCGGGGGGAGAACCGGGAGGTTGCTTCCCGGTTGAATGAGGCAGTCGAAGCCTTACAGCAGGGGAGGCTCGACGAGAAGATACCATACACCAAGGGCGTGGTACAACAACGTGAACGGGAATTCGCATTGGAGTGGGAAGACCAGATCTCCTCTGACATCGAGGCTCTCCGTGAAGAGGTGGAAGACGCTCTCCGGGCATTCAATGAGGTGACGCCGGACAGGGAAATAGAAGAAGCCCTTGATGAAGCCCGTGAGTTGGCCAGAGGAGCGGAATCATTGGGGAGGCGGTTGGAGAACCGGGGAGCCCTCCAACGATCCGACCAGGGGCAGGAGGGTCAGCCGGGACAGGAAGGCCAGCAGGGCCAACAGGGAGAGCAGGGCCAACAGGGAGAGCAGGGCCAACAGGGCCAACCAGGAGAGCAGGGCCAACAGGGCCAACAAGGAGAGCAGGGCCAGCAAGGTCAACAAGGAGAGCAGGGCCAGCAAGGTCAACAGGGCCAGCAAGGCCAGCAAGGCCAGCAAGGTCAACAGGGTCAGCAGGGTCAGCAGGGTCAGCAGCGCCGAGGTGGGGAGCGCACCCCGCAACAGGCCGGGGAG
>JBDHGR010000420.1:0-4488 GCA_039589815.1 Gemmatimonadota bacterium
GGGGCCAAGCACCTCTCGGGCAAATGTTTCCAACGTTCTGCTTTGGCATCCGTCGTGACAGTTGTGGTCGCCACAGCGATCCGTGCCAGCTGGAAAGATGAACTGTCGACAGAACTTTCCGAGAATCTCCTTTTGAGTTCGGTACTGTTGGGCTTGTTCGCTTTTGTCACGAACGTGATCCCGAATTACCTGTCCCTACTTCAGACGCGCTGGACGCTTGCCTGGGCCGCCACCCGAGGTGTCCTCATCCCGGTCTTCGCCGACCTGATATTGACATCGCTTGTGTCTCTCGCGTGGATTTTCGGCTTGGGATTCCTCGTTGATGGAACACCCCCGGCGGAGCAGTTCACCGACATCGTGAAGGGTGGGCTCTCCTCGATCTGGTTCTTCTCTGGCTTCTTCACCTCGGTCTGGCTCTGGCTCTATGCAGCGTCCGTTCTCGTTTCTGGAGTACTGGTCAGGATGGGTGGCGGAGTAGGCTTCCTGCTCAAGGTCACCGACGTGGAGAAACAACCCTTCCGATCCATGGGCTTCACCTCCGTGGTGATTGTCTCACTGCTCTTCTTGGTGGGACTTCCGTTTGTGCTTCTGAGTTGAGCTGATCCCACCCTGAAGGAAAAGGGCCACCCTCCAAAACAAGTGGGGTGACCGATTTGCGTTTAAGCCCTCTCCTGTCTCAGGTTCCTCTGACCATTCTCAACAAATGTCCCGAGAGGCCAAAATGACCTTCTTCGAGTATATCGCCGTCCTCGTTTCGATCATCGTGGCCCTTGGCCTCGCTCAGATCCTGTCGGGAATCGCTCGGACCATCGAGAAACCGCCGGGGCAGAAGATCTACTGGGTTCATCTGGTTTGGGCTGCTTGGCTGTTCCTCTACCTGATCTTCTTCTGGTGGTTCGAATTTCGGCTAGGCCAAATAGAAGAGTGGACCTTCTACGCCTATCTGATGGTTGTCCTCTATGCCACGCTTCTTTTCCTACTCAGTGCCATCCTCTTCCCGAGTCGGGAGCATGACGAGATCGACTTCGAGGAACGGTTTTTCGCTCGAAGGAAATGGTTCTTCGGCCTTCTTCTTTTATTCCTGGTGATCGACCTCCAAGACAGCCTTCTGAAGGGAACGGGACATCTTTGGGATCTTGGGGTCCTCGGCCCCAGGTACTTGATCTTCAACGCGATCTTCGCGGCGGCGTTCCTGGGTGGCATGGCAACCGCGAACCGCCGGTTCCATGCGTCTTTGGCCGTGGTCTACTTGGTTGCTCAACTAGAGTGGATTTTCGAGAGGTTTTTTCAGATAGCGTGAGCTGATCTGAACCCGGGTCGGGCGTGGTGATCCTGAAACCGCCCCCGCCTACGACCTCACTCAGAGTGTTGGTTCAAAGCTCCCTGGGGCTGTTCCCCCCGACCTTGGTCCACTGGGAGCGCAAGATTCGAAGCCTCGAATCCTTGCGAAAACGATGTTAATAGACTAGAGTCGCAAAACATAGAGTCTATGTGCATCTAATCAGAAGGTGTTCAAGATGCCTCTACCTCAAAGAACCTTCTTCGTCCTTCTGGCCCTTGGGGGTCAGCCCCTGTACGGATATGCACTCCGGAAAAAGGTCCTCGAGTTGAGCGGGGGCGCCTTGGAGTTGGAGCCGGGGGGTCTGTACCGCTTGATTGGCCGGCTCCAGGACGAGGGGTTGGTCCAGGCCGTGCCCCGGCCCCCCAGCGACCGATCGGCAGATTCCCGGCGGCAGTACTATGGCCTCACCCCGGCCGGTCATGAAACCCTGCGGGAGGAAGCCGCCCACCTCACTGGACTGGCAGGGCGGCCCGAAGTTCGGGCTGCAGCCCAGGGAAGGGGTTGACCGTGGGTCCTTTCCCGGATCGGATGGCTTCCGGGATCTACCGTCGAGCCCTCCGCGTTCTTCCCCCCCGCCCCCGCCGACATTACGGGGAAGAGATGGTGGCCATGTTCGAGGATGAGTGGGGGGAGGCCAGGGGCCTCGACAGGGTCCGGTTGGTTCTGCGCACGACCCGGGATCTTCTGGCCACTGCCACTTTCCTGCGATGGGACGAATACCGGGCCATGGGTGGATTCGGCGGGGTGTCTGGGCTTTCTGAGGATCTTGCCTGGGTAAAACGAGGCCTGCTCCGCCGGCCAGGGTTCAGCGCGGTAATCGTATTGACGCTGACCCTCGGCATAGGGGTGAACGTCGCCATCTTCAGCTTTGTGAACGGCCTGCTTCTCAAACCCCTTCCTTATGGGGAACCGGAACGCCTTCTCCAACTCAGCGAGACCTTCCCCGGATTGGGAACCATGGATCTCTCTCTACCGGACTTCCACAGGTGGAGGAGCGATACCCGGGTATTCGAGGGGATGTTCGCATTCGACGACCAACGGTTTGTCCTTTCCGGCCCCGGAAGGGCTGATTTCATCGAGGGTGCCGTCGTCTCCCCCGGGTTTCTCGGTGTCCTGGACGTTCCCGTCACCATCGGACGGGATTTCTTGCCGGTGGAAGAGCTCCCGGGATCCGACCAGGTGGCCATCATCAGCCGACGTCTTTGGACGACCCGGTTCGGGGGCCGCTCGGAAATCCTGGGAGAGGTGGTCAGGATCGACGGCAGGGAACGGGTCGTGGTTGGGGTGGCACCCCAGGGGTTCAACTTCCCGGAAGTCGCGGACTTGTGGGTTCCCCTTTCCTTCTCACCGTCTGGGGCCGACCCGGAAGACTATGGATTCGACGCCATTGCTCGCCTCGATCCGGCGTTTAGCCTCTCCGATGCTCTGGAGGAGGGGGAAAGGATATCCGCCACCTTGGCTGAGGAGTTTCCCGGGACGAAGACCGGGATTGGCACAACGGTGTATCCCCTCCGCTACGCTGATGTGCCGGGCGGACTGGCCATCGCCTCCTTCGTTCTCATGGCGACGACTTCCCTCATCATGCTCATTGCCTGCGCCAATGTTTCCATGATGCTCCTGGCCCGAGGAGAGGAACGGAGGGAAGAAATGGAGATCAGGAGCGCATTGGGCGCCAGCCGGGGTCGACTGGCGAGGCAGCTTCTGGTCGAAAGCGGCGTCCTTGCCGGCATCGGATTGACGGGAGCCGTAGCCTTGGCGGTGGCAGCGTGCAGAGTATTTCCCCTTCTCCTTCCGCCGGGGCTCCCGTTCTGGCTTCACTTCGGCCTGGATGGGCGAGTCCTGGGATGGAGCCTCCTCGCGGGTTTGGCATCCTCCCTCGCCGTGGGTCTCCTACCCGCCCTTCGTGTCTCCCGGGCCGAGGGAGAACTCGGAGTCGGCAGTGGAACGCGAGTGATCCCTGGGCAAGGCCGATTCATCGTGGGGAGTCAGGTTGCCATGGCGTCCCTCCTTGTAGTGGTAGCGGGACTCAGCGTAAGAGCTCTTTCTGACCTCCGGGCCATGGACCCTGGTCTCGACTCAGATGGGCGGCTGGTCCTGGGTGTGTCTCTCCCCACTTGGGACTACCCGGACGGCAAAGAACGCATGGCGCTGGTAAACCGGATCATAGACCAGCTTTCCGGCCTGCCGGGCGTTCGCTCCGTTGGGGTGGGCGGAACCCTTCCTTACTTCGGCAGCGGAGACGAAGTAGCGGTTCAGGCCGGGAGCTCGAGCCAAGGTCGAAGTGTGGTTGCGGTCATCGGCGCAATCGGAGGTGACTACTTCAGTGCCCTCGGAATCCCAATCGTCCGTGGACGTTCGCCCTCTTCCGTAGAACTGCGCGAAGGGGCTGCCGTCACTGTCCTCAGTCAGGGAATGGCGGAGAAACTCTGGCCGGGAGAGGACCCGATCGGCCGACGGATTCGACACTCCCCACCTGGAGCGAAGAATCCTTTCGTCGCTCCGGACCAGCCCGCCCTCGAGGTCATCGGGGTGGCTGGAGACGTCCACCATGAGGGTCCGGGTCGGAGCCCACGGGAGCAGGTTTATCTTCCCCTCGGCCCCGGGGCGCCGGCGATTCTTGGTTTGGTGATCCATTTCGGGGGAGCCTCCGCGGTTCGGAGCTCTCTCGTCCGGGACCGGGTTACCGAGGTTGATCCGGGGATTGTGCTGTTCAACCAAATGGAATTGGGGGCGGCACTTGACCTGGTTCTTTGGGGCGAGCGACAGACTTCTGTCCTACTGGCTGGATTCGCGATTCTGGCCCTGGCCCTGGCCCTTTCCGGTGTTTTCGGGGTCGTTGCCTACAAGACGAGGAGAAGGGAGAGGGAGATGTGCGTGCGGGTAGCCCTCGGGGCCAGTCGGAGGTCTATCCGAAGGAATGTGCTGGCCGGCACGCTTCTCCTGGTCCTTCCAGGCTTGACGGTCGGTTTCGCCGGGGCGTTGGGAATCGCCACCTCGGCCCGGGCAGCCCTGCCATGGATCCCGGTTTGGGACCCCATTACCCTCTTGGGCACGGGGGCCCTCTTTCTGTTCGTAGCCCTCCTTGCCGGATCCCTTCCAGCCCAGCGTGCGACCAGGATCGATCCATTGAAAGGTCTCCGGTAGGG
>JBDHGR010000421.1:0-4479 GCA_039589815.1 Gemmatimonadota bacterium
CTGTCATCAGGTGGGAGTACCTCCCGGGCTCCACCATCTTCCTGGTGTGGCAGAGGCGCCAGTCCGAGAGCGTCGCCATGGGTGACTTCGACTTCGATCGGGATCTGGATGCACTTCTGAACGCCCCCTCCGACGACCGGTTCATGATCAAAGTGAATTACTGGCTGGGCATCTGATGGCGGGCTGGCTGAATGCTCTTGGGCTCCACCGCAAGGAGCTCCGGGCCTGGGCCATGTACGATTGGGCCAACTCGGCGTTCGCCACTACCATCATGGGTGCCCTGGCGTCACCCTTCTATGCGTCGGTCGCGGCTGCCCATCTTCCGGCCAACATGCGGACCGCCTACTGGGCCTGGACCACCAGCATCGCCCTCTTCGTCATCGCCGTGATCTCTCCGGTTCTTGGGGCCGTTGCCGACTACATGGGCTCCAAGAAGAGGTTTCTGGCCTTTTTCGCCGGGATCGGAATCCTCTTCACCTCCTTCCTCTGTTTTGTCGGAGAAGGCGAGTGGCTCTTCGCGTCTTCGGTCTTCATCCTAGCCAATATCGGGTTTGCCGGGGCCAACGTTTTCTACGAGTCCCTCCTTCCGTGCATCGCCGATGAGAAGGAGATCGACCGCGTATCCACGGCCGGATATGCCATCGGGTACGTGGGGGGTGGGCTCCTGCTGGCCCTGAACTTTGTCTGGATCGTGTGGCCTGAGACCTTCGGCCTTCGGGACGTGGGTCAGGCCACCCGTTTGTCTTTTCTCAGCGTTTCGGTGTGGTGGGCCGTCTTTTCGGTGCCCCTCCTGCGGAGGGTCAAAGAGCCGCCCAGGGCCCTCGAAGCCGGGGAAAGCGAAGGCGTGAGTCCCCTCCGGATCGGGTTCAGTCGAGTTGGAGAGACGCTAAGAGAACTCCGACGACACAAGCAGGTGTTTTTGTTCCTGCTGGCGTTCTGGTTCTACAACGACGGAATCGGCTCCATCATCAAGCTGGCGGCCATCTATGCTTCCGAAATCGGGATCTCGACCCCGAATATTTTGCTCACTTTCCTCGCCGTACAGTTCCTGGGCATCCCCTTCACCTTCGGATTCGGATGGCTCGCAGGGAAGATCGGCGCGAAACGAGGGCTCCAGCTGGCCCTTGGTGTCTACCTGACCATCTGCATCTTCGGCTCTTTCGTGACCACGGCAGCCCATTTCTTCGCCATGGGCCTGGCGGTTTCCACGGTGCAAGGCGGAGCCCAGGCCCTGAGCCGGTCGATCTTCGCCAGCATCGTCCCCAAATCGAAGAGTTCCCAGTTCTTTGGGTTCTTCAGCGTGAGCGCAAAGTTCGCGGGCATCTTCGGCCCCCTCCTTTTCGGGCTTGTGGCGGCCGGGGGCGGAAGCAGTCGTCCGGCCATCGTCTCCCTCGTAGGCTTCTTCCTCGTAGGCATGTTTTTCCTGGCCAAGGTGGACCTGGAGGAGGGCCGGAAGGTGGCTTTGGAAGAGGACGCTGAGATGCGGATGGTGGAGGGGGGCTAGAAAAAACCCCCGGAATCCGGGGGCTTCTTCTTTCAGCCAGGGTGGAGTCACTCGATGCCCTGGCGGCCCTTCCTCCTATCCACCCACCACCGAAGAGAGATCCACCCAGCTTCTCCGATCGATGGGCCGGACCCGGGTGAGACCCCGATTGAGCAGTACGGCACGGGAAGAGGCACAGCCCGAATATTCCACCACCGATCCACCCGTGAGCTTTTGAAGGTCGAAAGCGGCGTTGCTTGCCATGACCCCACCGTAAATTCTGTTTCCAGTACCCTGAGTTTCAAAATTACCCTGAACAATAATGATCCCGTGGAATACGAAGTTCCCCCGGAGATCCAGGTTCCCATCGACGAGCAGGATCCCCTGGCCCACTCCGCCAGATTGTATGAGTCCGGTTCCGGCTATGTGGATGAGAGGGAAGTAATCCCCGCAAGCCGCAGCCGGGTCCAACGGGTTTCCCCAGTTGGTTGGGTAACCTTGTCCGGTAAGGCACACACCCGCGGCAGTACTGTCGGGCATGGTTTGGTTGATGGTTCCACCCGGGATTTGGATGTCCGCCATTGAGGTGAGGTCCGACCACGACAGCTCGCCGAACTGATTGAAGTAGGCATCGTCGAGCGGGGGGTCGGCTTCAGAGACCTTCGGATCGCCCGAAACATTTCCCGCTCCCGTGTACTTAACATCATTCCTATTGTTGGTGAGAATGCCAGTCTTGTTCTCGAGTTGATCGGGGCAGACCGTTCCCCAGCCGGGTGGAACTCTATCCTCTCCGTGGACCTGGGCGGTTCCGCGGATATCCGTTTTCCCACGTGTCGTCAAGGCTGCTTCCGGGGAAATCTCTGCAGTATTCAAACGGGCTACGACACCCAGCATCCGCCCGGTCCCACCGTACACGGAAGAGCCTTGCGGTATGCCCCCGGTTGCCCCCAGGAAATAAAGGCGATCGGTCATCTTGGTCACATTCACCGACCAGACTCCATTCTCGGTCGAATCTGAAACGTTCGCTGTTGCCCAATAGGAGAGAGAACCGAACCGCTCTAGGTCCCACTCCGACATGACCTGATTGGTCCCGGCCTCGGCAAGGTAGAAAGCAGACGTCGCCCGTTTGGAGGCGACTCCCATACGTGTTTCCTGCCGTGCGAGGTAGAACCCGCCCGTGGCGAGGACCCCCAACACGACCAACACGAAGACAGTCGTCGCCAGGGCAAATCCCCTTCTGGAGTCAGTTTCGGTCATTGTCCTTCTACTCCTTTGCTGCATCTGTCAACCGTCCCGGTCTTTCGGTCAGTTCCGCGGGAAAATCCTGACTACCACAGAATCCGAGATCGGTTCGCTTTGAAAGTTTTTCATCTCAGAAAGATACCTGAGGGTCACCTCGATCTGGCTGACCAGGGTGTCGACGGTGGTGACATTTCCACGATTGTCCAGGTACCGGAACGCGACACCACCGGAGCCGAGAAGCGGACCCACCAAAGGATCCGGGGTTTCTCCCTTTTCGCGCCGACCGAGGTAGGACTCTCCGTCGATTTGATACTGCCCCAGGGTGAACTCGTCGAAACC
This sequence comes from Gemmatimonadota bacterium, assembly GCA_039589815.1. Taxonomy (GTDB): domain Bacteria; phylum Gemmatimonadota; class Gemmatimonadetes; order Longimicrobiales; family Gaopeijiaceae; genus JABDNZ01. The sequence goes on from JBDHGR010000421.1 coordinate 3,065, forward strand.
GCGAATCGGCGCCCCGATCCTCACCGAATCCGGGGGGACGGCCGCTGCTGTCGAGCTGACGAATGGAACAGAAAGGGTTTGGGATGTAGCCCCGGCACAATCCGTGTTCGAAGCCACTGCGGTAACTACCCCTCCGAACCAACTGTCATCTCGGGCTCGATCCTCTTCGTTGTCGTGGAAGACAAAAACCGAATCCCCCGCAGCGAAAGCTGGCCCCACTCGGAAGGCGGTGATCTTCACGGGTGAGCTCGAATAGTCCACCGCGCAAGCCAGCCCGAAGGTCCTTTGGGCCCGAATCGTCACCGAGTGAGCGCCCATGTCGATGAGGTCTCCTTCCCGAGGGCTGATCTCCCTGAGTTCCCCGGAGAGCACCGCAATGCCCCCCCGGAGGGTTTGCTGGCCCTGGGCCCGGGCACTATTCGCGGCGTATACCCGGGTGTTCGTGGTCAGGATTCCATAGCTGGCCAGGAGCAACACGGTTCCGAGGACCAATACCACCAGGAGCTCCACCAGTGTGAAGCCTCGACGACCGTAAGCGTTCATTGGCTGATGATCCTGTACGTGAAAGTGTCAGTCACAGAATGGCTTATGACCGGGAACCCCGAACCGCTGACCAACCCCGGGCCGGTTGTCACGACCTCCACACTCTTCCATCGGTTTCCGTCCGTGATCGACCACGCGACCTCGTAGAGGCCGGACGTCTCGCTTCCGGCTTCAACACTGTCGAAAGGAACCGAACGGATTTGTTCGATGGTGCTCTGAAGGGCTGCGGCCCGGTCGGAGGTGACGTCTGCCAATGTGGTTTGTTTGATGATCAGCACCGTGGTTCCAGCCAGACCCAACAGGCCCACGGCCAGAATCACGGTGGCGATGATGACCTCAACAATCGTGAAGCCCTTTTGTCCTTCGGGCCGGCGGTCCGACAGGTCCTGTCGGAGGTCTTCCGTTCCAACCAGCTCTTCGGTTACCATCGGATTTGCCCCAGAGGTAGGATTTCGATGGATTTCCCCTTCGGCCCCCGCACGAATGACATCTTTATGGCGGAGCTGAAGGAGTTGCAGTCCGTATTCGCGAAGCCCCGAGGGTTCATGCAGATCCGGGTGATTCTCGCCGTGGTCTGGATATCCACGCCGAACTCTTCACCAAAGTTGACGGTCTCCACGAACCCACCGTTCGCCAGGATCATGACGCTGTCCCCCTGGGCGTCGGCAAGCAGAATGGTGGGAATCCCGCTCTCAATGGCCTGCGCTCGGGTTCGGGCCACCATGCCCTGGAACAACCCCCTCGCTTCCCGCACAGAGGCCTGATTTGAGACCATGCCGAAACCCTTGAGTGCCATTGAGGTCATGATCGTGCCAAGGACCACGACAACCAGCAGCTCGATGACGGTGAAACCTCGTGTTTTGCGACTCATG
>JBDHGR010000422.1:0-4467 GCA_039589815.1 Gemmatimonadota bacterium
CGGTGTTTGCTGTGTCAAGCGTCCCCGGCAGGACTCGAACCTGCGGCCTACTGCTTAGGAGGCCGACTTAGGAAGCAGGAAATCCCGGCAAGAAACTGCATAAACCCTTGATGGATCACACGATCTGCCGTTCTTCGCTTAGTTCTATGCCGGAATCTGCCGCCCTGAATCGACAGTAAAACCGACAGTAATCGACGGTTGAATCGACAGTAGAGGGCCGGAGTTCCACCCTCTCAGGGTCTCACCGGTCCAACTCGCGAGTTTTTCTTGGAGTGTCTTGTCTCTTCTGGAACCCCTCAAGGGCAGGTCAAGGCCTCTCGACGTTGATTCTTCCACGCGGGCAAGGGATGCGCGGTTGACGTGAAGGTTCTTCTGGCATCCTCTTTTTCTCCAGCCTATTCTCATGATGTATTCCAACGAGGACCATTCGGCTGGTGGAAGCCTCGGCTTTTCCCAAACAGCGGTGCCGTTCAGCCCGGGGCGTAATTGCCGGTTTGAGGGCGGTGCCATTGAACCTGGGACTCCGCCCGGCGCGAGAGTACAGTGCCGCAGCACCGGTCAATCGAAAGGAGGCAGCAATGTCGTTCACGGAAGGAAGGTGGTTGGGCATCGTTGGCTTGATGCTCATCGTGTTGTCCTGCGCCCCCCTCCCAGAGACCATTATCCCCGAAGGCGATACGGTCGGCACCCTAGATCTTCCCAGCACCGGTACGGTACCACTCGAGTGGGGGTCGCTTGTGTCGGTGACGGTGAATCCGTGGGGTGATTTGACCCTTCTTTGGTTCCAGGATGATACGGGTACCATCCGGTCTGTAGCCTTCGATCACTCGACCCAGCAGTTTCGCCCGCAGGCCGTCCTTATTCGGCGGAGATAGGAGTTGAGCGACATGAACCGGGTGTCGAGCATCATGAGTCGAGTCCTGTTCGCCCTTGCCTTCGCACTGGCAGGTCTGGCTGTCTGGGAGAAGTTGACGAACCTCCTCGGATATAGGCTGACTTTCCTGCTGGGCTATACGCCATCCCGCTTGCTTGAGTTGGCGGTGGTGGCCTTGCTCTTTGTGATCGCCCTACAGTTGCGGGAGCTAAAGCACCTTTCCTCAGGAGGAAACAGAGCGGCTGATAACTGACGAAGAGGAGTCCAACCCGTTGTGCTTTCGTTGGATCGAGTTGAGGCAGGTTTGGGTTCGGTCCTCCTATGGGGCCCCTCTTGCCCGTCCATTCTCCCAAAAGGGCGTTCGCTTCGTCGAGGAAGAGAACCATGCAGATCCTTCCAGCTCGGTTGGAGTGACCGCTCGTTCTTTTCGGTCTCACCGACGTACTTGGAGACCAAAGAGAGGACGGAACGTTCGTCACACCAAAGAAATGGCCCAGGCTTAGGTTCACCTGGGCCACCTTTCGAGGGTGGTGAAACCTGCGTCGGATCAGGAATCGCTCAGGGGCAAATCGCTATTGAAGATGATGTGAGAGCATTTCCATGAGCCGTCTGACTGTCGTTTGAGAATCCAGATTTCCTTCCCCTTGGCGTGGATAATCTCGCCCCCTGCCTTCGGCGTGTAACGCCCCACATAACTCCATCTCGCGAAAGCCCAATCACCATGTACTTCGATCTCATCGACGGAGTGCTCGAACTCCATGTTCAGTTGCTCATACCAGGGCTGCGCATACGCTCGGCCTGCTTCTTTCCCCTCCAAGACCTCCGAGTTCGGCGCCATGAAGATCACGTCTTCGGTGAATTGAGAAATCCAACCATCCAGGTCACCTGCATTGATCACCGAGGCATTGTGATCGAACAGGACCTTGATGGCCTCCACATCAGCTTGGATCTCAGCCACCTTCTCCTCAACTACCTCACCTGGCGGGATCTGGCATCCGGCCACGAGCATCAGGACCAGAACCGCTCCAGAGATTCTCATCGAGAACTCCTGCTTGATCGGAAGGTGTGGGTTAGCCTTCTTCGACCAGCGTATCCACTCGCTTGGCGAGAAGTACCTCCCACCCGGCATCCTCAAGAACCCAGACGTGGTACTCTTCAACATCTATGACCAGGACGACCCCTGCCGTATCGGTTCGCACGAACCGGTAAGTCTGTCTCACGGTAGCCACATTGGGTGCCAGTACACCTACCTCCGTGTCCAGTTGATCAACGAGTTCAGTGTCCCGTGCGGGCCATCTTTCTCGATACTTCGCTCGGGCAGCGTCCTTAGACCGGTCGGCGGACCAAGCGCCATCTGCCCAATCGGATTCAGTGTTTACGTACTCCTCAACGTCCCTTTCGGCGAGAAACCCCATGCGCCAATCGTCGGCGACCGCTTTTACATTAGCCTCAATCCGAGCAATCTCAGCTTCGGTCATCTCAGCCGGCGGAGCCGCTGGGGAAGCGTAGAGAACAAGCACGATTCCGACTGCTACGAGTGCGGCCAAAACAAAAGCGGCAAATCTCATATAACCTCCAAGTCAGGTGGAGAATCTGGTTGTCTTGGGTTAGTGGCGTTTGTGAAGCACCATCGGCGACCTTCCGTTGTGGGCACTCATCACATCACCACAAATGGTGCCTGACATCCGTTCACTGGGGTGCTCATTATCAACGAAGATGAAAGGAAAACAGCCGTCTTCGTACTCCTCCAGGCTGTACGTACCTGGGAACTCCATCGGTCCAGGTCCGTGGGCCAAGATCATCGTGAACATGGAGTCCCCGTTTGGCCCTAGTTCAACCCACGCTTCCAAGTAGTCGCCATAGGGGAGCGTCGCTCCGTCTATCGAGATGACATCGTAGATACCGTAGATCTCCGGTTCACCTCCACCAAACGTGGCACAGCCTCCAAGTACAAGGCACAGGGCTACTGCGAGAACGGTTCGCATCGAAACCTCCTAACTGTGGGAACTTCAACTTATCTAACCCCGTCAACTATTCTCTGCAACTTTGCTGTGCGGAGCATTTGCGTGGGGGTTGGTGGAGGGATTAGGCTTGGATCGGATCAGCACCCCAAAGCAGGCCGAACGCTCCCAAAGGTTCTGCCCACACCTGACTCCCGAGGAGGGTTCCAATGAGCAAGCCCGTTCGCTGTCTGGCTCCCCTTCTAGCAACCATCCTCCTAAGCATCTCCTCACAGCAGGCTCTCTCACAGGCTACTCCGGAAGGACAGACCGTCCCGTTGAACGGGATCGAGATGTACTACGAGAGCGTTGGCGAGGGAGAACCACTTGTCCTTCTACATGGGTTCACTGGGACCGGAGCGGATTGGGAAACGATAGCTGAGGAATTCTCTGCTCACTATCGACTCATCATACCGGATCTCAGGGGTCATGGCCGATCAACCAACCCCAGCCAACAGTTCACGCACCGACAGTCCGCCTTGGATGTCTTCGCACTGCTTGACCTGATTGGTGTGGATCGCTTCAGGGCGATGGGAATCAGCACGGGTGGCATGACGCTTCTTCATATGGCAACGAGCCGACCCGAGCGTGTAGAGGCGATGGTTTTGATAGGAGCGACTTCCTATTTCCCGGAACAGGCCCGTGTGATCATGCGACGTAGCTCTCCTGACAGCATGACCACAGAGCAGCTTGAAAGGGAAGGCCGGGCTCATAGCCGAGGACTTGAACAGGCCAGGGAGTTAAGTACCCAATTCCATGCGTTCAAGGACAGCTATGATGATATGAACTTCACTCCTCCCTATCTTTCGACCATAACCGCCAACACTCTGATCCTACATGGAGACCGTGATGGATTCTTCCCGGTCTCAATCCCGGTGGAGCAATACCAGGCGATCCCCAACTCCTATTTGTGGATTGTGCCGAATGGAGGGCATGTACCCCTTTTTTGGAGTGAAGAGGGGCGACAGATGCTCACGTGGGTGCTTCTGCCCTTCCTGGCCGGAGAATGGGGCTGACTGGCACCCATCCTTCCACCCACCTTACCCACACGACATTCTGTTGATTGGTGGCTGACTGGGCTGGAACGGACGGTCTCCCACTCCCCAAAAACTCCGATTCATCCGAAGACTCTTGAAAGGGGCATGGTCATGAGATTCATGGTTCACTGGAAGATCCACCGTGACAAAGGCAAGGAAGCCATCGCCAACTTTGCCGGCCTGGACTTGGACGACTACAAGGCTCAGTCGGGTCCAGATGTCCACGTCATCGGACGGTGGCATGACGTCCTCACCCTGACGGGTGTCGTGATTGCCGAGGCTGACACCGCTGAAGCACTGGGGAAATGGTTGATTCCCTGGCACCCGCTCTGCGACTTCGAGATTGTGACGGCCATGACCGATGAGGAAGCTCACGCACTCGCTCAGGAGATGACGGCTGAGGGCTGACCGACCCAGCAACGGGACTTGGAGGAAGCCATAGGAAGTGAAAAGGGTCGATATTTTGTCCCTGTCGGTGAAGCACGCAGGTCACGTGGAGAACTTGCTGCCAGTCCCTATCTCCTTGCCCCCACCTTACCCACAACCCATGATTCTC
>JBDHGR010000423.1:0-4446 GCA_039589815.1 Gemmatimonadota bacterium
CTATTTGCGGCTTGCATGTGGTACGGCGGCCAGTTGCTGTACTTCTGCAAAAGGTGTCGCGTGAAGGAGTGCCCTTTCAATCGGGCAACGGTGCCCGCGTAGCCGGGCGGACGGTACCTGTTGGCGCCCTCGACCCGAAGGGGTTCGCGCCATCTTACATTGCTTCGTCGAACTCGCTTCGGTACCTCGCGATCCCGCCGGTCTCGGGGAACCCCTCAAGATCAAACACTTGGATCATGAACGCCTCATTGGGGACTCCCTCCCATTGGCAGGAAACCCCGCGGGCGGAAGCCAACTCGAACCCAAACCGGGGATAGTACTCGGGGTGACCAAGAACGATGACGAAGGGGCAACCTGAAGCCTTGAGGTGCTCGAGCCCATGACCGACCAGGAGGGTCCCGATCCCCCTGTTCTGAACCCCAGGATCGACAGCCATGGGGGCCAGACCCATGCCCACAAGCCGAGACCCTTCCAGCGTGGCAGGTGTGAAAAGAATATGGCCTACGATCTCTTCATCCACAGTCGCGACGAACGCTAAGTATTCCTTGCACGTGCGCCGAAGCTGATCAACAACGTTGGCTTCCTCATCACACTCAAAGGCGAGCCGATTGATTCGGCGAACTGTCTTTTCATCCCCGGGCCGTTCTCTGCGGATCTGAACCATGGGCCTTTCCTCAGAATCTGAAACGGGCAAGCTCCGGATCATGCTGCGCTCGGTCCGCAAAAACCTGGTCGTGCCTGAGTAGGGTTTGGCACGGCGGCACGAAGCGCTTGAACCTACTTGTTCAGATGCGCGTTATCAGGCGCCGTTCCTTTCCTGTAGAACTCGAAAACGCAGCGGTCGTCTCCCTTGGCGATAGTGCAGAACCGGCGGAACTCAAAGTCCACGCCGTCTTCAATCACCGCGTAGCCGGCCAGATCGTGGTCGCAGCCAAACTTGCCCATCTCTGGCACGCCCAGCTCGCCGAACAGCTCTACATTTGCGCAGGTGGTAACGTTGATGGTCAGCTTGTCAGGGTGGTCCGTATAGCTTTCCATGTGCCAGGTGCCGTCCCGGGTGGTGCGCTGGAACAGGGCAATGTTGAACTTCTTGAAGTTCTCAAACGTGTCACCTTCACATCTCTTCAGATCTTCCACCTGATAGATCAGGCCCATGGAGGTCTGGGCGAGTTCGTTCATCACTCTGGTTTTGAAGAACTCGTAGGCCTCTTCGCGGCCAAGCCGCTTTGCCAGGGCCAGGAAAATGGCGGAAAAGGTGAAGAGCTCTTTTTCAATGATAGGGCTGATGGCCGCCGCCTTCCGGCGTGTTTCCGGGTGGTCTCTCCTCAAACGCCGTTCATGTGCCCAGGTGTCCTTGAAGATGCCCAGCATCCCCACAACACCAAATCGTTTTCGCAGTGCGCGAAGCATGATCTTGCCCTGCTCCTTCACTGCTCCCTTGGGCATCTCCAGTCCTGCTCCGAAATTTTCCAGCTCTTCCACTCTCATCGTGTGTTCTCCTTCTGGCGAGACCCTCGATTCGCCAGGCACGTCCTTCGGGGCTCACCCAGACCGACGTTCATTCGGTCCGGCCACGGTGTCAGAACTCTGCCATTCCCCGCCTGGAGTCATATCTCGTAGCTCATCGATGGCAGGAGTGGGAATTGAGCCTTTCTCGATGAGCTTACGAAATCCCTGGCCGAGCATCATGAACTCATTACCGCCGGCGGAGGCATGGCCCGCAAGAGCCAACTCGGCATACTCCGTTTTCAAGAGCTTCCGAACCACGCCCACCGACACCCATGCCGGAAGTCGGAGCATGAACTTCAACCTCGCCGGGGCCAGGGGAAGGCCCAACGCCTTAACCACGCGAAAGCCTTCGCGTTGCGCCTCCACCATCAGTCGCAAGAGCCCTTCTTCCTCCGCCAATCGGTAGTTGTTATTCCCTGCCAAGTTGATGGCTCGTGCTATCGGCCCAACAAGGGCCCAATGGGCTTTCAACCATGCGTCCATGTTCGGCTGAACGGAGGTGCGGATGCCAGCTGTTCCAAGAGCCTCCGTAACCATCCGGAGTCTTGGCGTGACTGATCCATTAACCTCACCCAAGACGACCTCGAACGAATGAGACTTCTTCTCTCCCGACGCCCACCGAACCACCGCGCCGTCCCTGATCCCTCCCATCAGCCCGAAACCCATGATCACCCGTTCGGCTCCCAAAGCCCGGACGAACCCTTCCGGCCCAGCCACATTATTCATGAAGAACGCGATGGTTGGTGAGCCTTCATTGGCTGCCAGGACCGGAAGTACGTCCGCCACCTGCCCAGTCTGCATGGCGACCATCACCAGGTCGTACCTGTCGGTTGGGTCCAGGCGCTCCACCGCCGGCACCCGGGTCACCTGCTGGTCGGGGTTGCCCAGCCTCTCGAGGAGGATTCCATGCTCACGGATATCGGCCAATCGCTGGCCGCGAGCCAGGATTTTCACGTTATGACCAGCCCGGTGAAGAAGGGGCGCGAAGACGCTTCCCTGAACACCGGCGCCATAAACGAGGATCTTCATCGTCTATTCCTTGGCCAGTTCCCTGAAGTGATTGGCCAACAATCGAGATCCTGACTCCGGGGCTATCCCGTCGCTGGTCATGGCCTCCGTCATGAAAGCCAAGAGTTCTCCCTGATGCCGATTGAAGACCCGGCTCAGGGAAACGAGACCACGAATCATCCAGACCGGCACAGAGGTGATTCGCTCCTTCTTTCCTGCGGCCTTCAGAGCGAGTTGAGCAATCTCCCGATGTGTCAGGACCTCAGGTCCCCCGACATCAATCTCTTCCTCGTCACCCTCCACCGCGTCCACACAAACCTCTGCCAGGTCGGCACCGTGGATTGGGTTGATCCGGTTGTTTCCGTCGCCGAAGAGAAAGACCCTGCCTTTCTTCGCCATCTTCATGTACTCGCCCATGTCGGAGAAGAAGCCGGTTGGACGAATCACCGTATTGGGGAGCCCTGAGTCTCTGAGCACAGAGACGAAGTCTTCGTGAGCTTTGACGATGTCCAGGTGGAGCAGGCTCGGGCCTCGGAATACCGACACGTAGATGAACTTCCCGACACCGGCCCTCTGGGCGACTTCTAGGAGATTCTTGTTGCCCTGATAGTCGACGTCCTTGAAGGTCAGCTTCCCCTTTTGCTTCGTGATCCCCACGGATGAAAAGACGACGTCGATTCCGTCACACACCCCTTCCAGTGTGTCGGGTCGGGTGATTTCGACCTGTACGACCTCATCTAGGGAGTCGCGGACCGGATCAAGTTTCTTGGGTGACCGGGCCATGGCTCGGACGAAGTAGCCACGGCTCTTGAATTCCTTGGCCACGAATCTCCCCAGGTATCCTGTGGCGCCGGCCACTAGTACTCGCCTCATGTCGGAGCTCATTTCTCCTCCTGAACGAGGGCCTGATTCCCCCCGGCAGGTACTTCCGGATTTACCCATACCGAATGCTCCACCAGACCGTGGGTGCGGAGGAGAGCCGCCAACCCAATGCCCAACTCGCTGGGCACGCCTTCCTGGTGCAGGTCATCTCTGGCGACCTGGACCAGCAGATCGCCTTGTACCTTTGAGTGGCGGAAGATGGATACGAAGAGGGAGCCCCCTAGGTGGCCGGTAGCTTTCCGAACCTGATCCACGATTTCATCCAGGTCGCCACCGGCCATTCGCAAATGGAGCGTCTCGAGAATGTTCATGGCCTTCTCGCTCCGTAGAGTGCTTTGTACATCAATCCTTCCCGGAGCCCCCTGGGAAGCCTCGACAGGTTTCTCATCTTCCTCGCCCCTGGTCCGACCAGGTACTGGGCTTTGGGTTTTGGAGAAGTCAGCGCCTCCGCTACCACCTTCGACACTTCTTCCGGCGGGATCCCCGGCAGGTTCTTCACCTCCCGATCGAAGAACTCGAAGAGGGGTGAATAAAGGTCCAACACTGCGGGGTCTGCGGCCTCTGCCAGCTTTGCCCGCTCCTCCAGGATCTTTCCCAAGACGGCGGTTTCGACCTTGCCAACCACCAGGTTGGAAACCGAGACACCAAACGGCCTGAGCTCGAGACGAAGGGAGTCGGAGATCGCTTGCACGGCGAACTTTGATGCGGCATAGACGCTCTTGTCGGGGATGGCCAGGAGACCGTGGCCGGAGCTGACATTGATCAACCGGCCTTGTGCCTTCCGAAGCAAGGGGATGAACGACCGGGTGACCGCCAAGAGCCCCACGACGTTCACCTCAAACAGCCTACGGATCTCGGAATCCGGAATGATCTCCAAAGGCCCGTTCAGGGAAAGCCCGGCATTGTTCACTAGACCGAACAGCTTCCCCCCGGTCTCCTCTCCAACCCTGGCCACGGCACCGGCGATAGCGTCGCTATCGGTGACGTCCATTAGGAGGGGGGTGAGGGCGTCGGATGCCTCGGCCTTCAGCGCCAGACCGTCTTCTT
>JBDHGR010000424.1:0-4442 GCA_039589815.1 Gemmatimonadota bacterium
CGAACATCGATCGCCTCGAGGTTTCCATGGAACCGCCGGGCCGGTCACGGCAAGAGGCGGTCATGGGCGGCCTGATCGGTGGGGTGTTCGGAGGCCTGGCCTTCACCATCGTCGCTCGAGAACAATCGGACAATGGGTCGCCCCTGGCTTTCCCACTCGGCGCCCTGATCGGGGGAGTTTCCGGAATCCTATTCGGAGGGACCGTCGGGGCCGACGCCCGTCAAGAGGCCTGGCGGGTGCTCCCCGTAGGCCCCCGCCACGATCACCGGCTGCGGGCCGTGAACCTTGCCCGGTCCGCCATCATCGTGGATGGCCATCTGGATGTTCCCTATCGGTTGCAGGCTCGATGGGAAGATGTTTCGAAGGCCACTGACTATGGAAACTTCGACTATCCTCGAGCCGTCGCCGGGGGCCTGAATGCTCCTTTCATGGCCATTTACACGCCGTCCGACCTCGAGGCGGAAGGCCTGGCCAAGGAGAGGGCCGATGAGCTGATCGACATGGTTTGGGACCTCGTAATACGAGCACCGCTCCGGTTCAGTGTCGCCCTCTCCGCCAATGCCGTTCGGCGGAATTACCGTGAAGGGGCTATCTCCCTCCCGATGGGAATGGAGAACGGGTCCCCGCTGGAAGGGGACCTCGCGAACCTCCGCTACTTCTACGGCAGAGGCATCCGGTACATCACTTTGGCCCACAACGCCTCGAACCACATAGCAGACTCCTCACGGGACGACCCTCGATGGGACGGACTGAGCCCCTTCGGTGAGGAGGTCGTGAGGGAGATGAACCGCCTCGGGATGATGGTCGACGTGAGTCACGTCTCCGACGCCGCCTTCTGGGATGTGATGGAGGTGTCGAAAGCACCGGTCATCGCCTCGCACTCCGGCCCCCGGCACTTTACACCGGGGTGGCTCCGGAATCTCTCTGACGAGATGATCCGTGCGCTGGCTGATGGCGGGGGCGTGGTCATGATCAACTTCGGATCCAGCTTCCTCACCCAGGAGGCAAATGCGTACAGGTACGGCCGCCGGGATGCATACCGGACGTCCATAGCCCAGCGAGGCCTGGAGCCCACCGAGGTGCTGGAAGCGGAGTTCAATGAAGCCTGGGCGGCGGAGCACGGACCGTTCCCGTTCGCTTCCATCGACGATGTACTCGATCAGATCGACTATATCGTGGATCTCGTCGGCATCGACCATGTCGGGATCGGGTCGGACTTCGACGGAGTCGGCGACACCCTGCCCATCGGCCTCAAAGACGTAAGCACCTATCCGAACCTAATCCGTGGGCTGTTCGAGCGGGGCTACAGCGAGGTGGAGATCCGGCAGATCCTCGGAGAAAACCTCCTCAGGGTGTGGGCAGAAGTGGATCGTCTCAGGGAGATTACGGACCCGATATAAGTGCCTCGGTGTTGATGTCGCGGACCTAAGGGAGCGTGGGATCCGATCGCCGGAGGGAGCCTCATAAACTCCCGGAGGACAACGCGTTCATAGGATGGGCCTGGGCAGACTCGAGCCGGAGGCCGCTTCGGCGGCCGGAGACGAGTGAGGATGGCCCAACTCAATTAGAGGCGCGGCGATCTCAGCTGCGATATGTACTCGAGAGGTCTTGGCCACGTGACTGGAAGTAAAGGAAGGGGCTCGGTAGACTGTCCCAATGCCGAGGTTTTCCAGCTAGACGACGAATCCTGATGGAAGGCGAAGGAAGATGCCACCGACCAGATCGAGATTCAGTGGATGGCATGCTCTCCTATTTCTGATCCTCGCCGCACCTGTTTTGATGGGTTTGGGCATGGCATGCACCGCCGATCCTGATCCGACACCTCAGGCCACCGCGCGAACGACCAGGACATCGGCTTCACGGTTCCACCGGAATTTCGACCCTGTCCCGGAATCGGAGCCTTCGATGAATTTCGCCGTGTTCACGGATACGCACGTTGGTCAACGCGCTCGTTCTCCCCAATGGGATTATGCGGACCACCTGGACCACCTGGCGGACGATGTCATGGAGAACACGCTTCCGAGCGAGTTCGTCGTCCATCTAGGGGACGGAGCGTTCAACGCCACGGCGTTCGTCAATGGCGTCGGGCTGCCTGACAGCCTGAAGTCTGATCACAGGAACAACTTCAAAGACTTCCTGGTGAGTCACCTGAACCTGCCCTTTCACTATATCGGGGGCAACATCGACCTCACGGACTACAGCCACAATCCGGGGCTTCCGGGCCATGAGAACGATCCCTTCGTGCTCATGAAGACGTATGTCGATGAAACCGAACTCAATACCTATCCCTATGCGATGATGCGAAACGGCATCCTGTTCCTCGCGGTGCCGGAGACGGACTATGAACCGTGGACGCGGCCGGCCATCTATGAATGGCTCGAGTTCATGACCACTCACTATCATGACGCCACCACCGTTATTCTTTCTCACCAAGCCATCGAGGACACGACGCCCCATGATGGCGATCCCAACTCGTATCGAGGTCAGCAGGATCAGGACTGGTGGGCAGGTCTGTTTCGGCGAAATCCCCAGATCAAAGTGTTTCTCCACGGACACAACCACATGCCCGGTTGGTATCAAGGCAGCCAGAGCAGCGGGTTCAGCCGTCCCATTCAGGACTTCGGGCACGAGATGCTTTTCGCTTCTCCCTTCCCACAGATGAATTGGCTCGTCGATTACAACCCCACCGACATGATCGTCATCTACACGATCTCACCCAGATTCATAACGGCGAAAGCCTGGAAGAACGACGGATCAGGCGGAAAGTGGAGCGGCGGATACGACATGAACTGGTTGGTTCCGACCACCTACGATCCTGAAGCCGAAGATTGGTATAGCTTCCCGGTTCTCATCCAGGACGGTGAAACTCAGCAGACGGATATGAAGGTGGTTTCCGCGGAAACAACACTTCAGTTAGTGGGCACCGGTCCCGTGGAACTATTCTACGATCCACACATGGAAACAAAGGGAATCCACAGAGACGAGAACATCCTGGGATTCGATGACGATCCGACAGACAAAGTGACGGCCAATAAGCCCGGGATGACGGTTCACGGGCCCCACACGATTTCTTTTCCCCCAACACATGAGTGGGATCGATATTGCCACGACGGCCACGGCGGACCGCCCTACCACCTTTTCTCGGTGGGCACCACTCCCGCTGCCGCGCCGGGCGGTTCCTATACCGTTACGATGACGGCAAGATCGCGTTCCGGAAATGCCAACGTGATTCTGACGATGAGCACCAGCGACTGGGAAACCAAGTCCCAGTACAGCACTCTCGAGGGCAGTTCGGGCCAGGTATTTTCCCATGTTTTCGGAACAGGATACGAAACCGTGACCGGCACGCATACGGTTCCCGACGACGAGAATGCCTGGTTCGTCCAAGGGAGCCTCGAGTTTCCGGACGAGACGGATGTTGACGTTTCCTATTTCAGCATCAAGCGGACACAGACAAGCGACGCCACGGAAGATTTCCAGATGTCGCTAAGCGGCAGATCGTATTCGGTGGCCGGGACGCTAGATCGTTTTGAAACCAGAGAATTCTCCATCAATCCCGTCGACTTGGCGGATCCGGACGGGCTCATCACGTTCAGACCTTCGATCAATGGCAACCATTATGGAATAGCCCGAGTGATCTATCATGGACCGATTCTGATGAGCAGGAATGCCCGATACAGAGTCAACGGTGTCGACGGAAACACCTTCGACATCACGCTGACGGCCGGACTGTCGGGCTTTTCAAACACCTTCAAGATGTTCCCGTTCAGTACCAAGCACGGCGGGGTTGAAGTCCGGCCGGACGATGGCGTTGGTGAGAATCACATTGGCGGGAACGGAAACCAGTGGATAACCAGCGAATTCACCACGGCTGACCCCAAAAGGCTCCTGATCACCTATCCAACCCAGACCCCGCCAGCGACGACGCCAAATGGCGGTATGCACTAACAACAGACCCTATCTGTTGTATTGCAGTGGTCCGACTTCGACAGCAATTACCTCCTGTTGCTGGGACATCACTCTGCCCGCCAGAGTGAGCCGCCCCCAGACACGGTACGCTCTCATAACGTTTGTCCTATCTGGACTCGTTTTCGGGTTGAAAGCCAATCGGTTGGCAGGTGACGCAAAAAGCCCTATCCAGGTTCACAGACGTAGACGGGGCAATAACCTCTGAAAATGGGCCTGGGTAGACTCGAGCCGGAGGCCGCTTCGGCGGCCGGAGACGATTTGGGCGTTCCCGCGGAAACGTTGATTTCGCTAATCTCGCCCTCAGGCATCGTTTCACGACGTTTCCGCAGAAACGCCGCAGATCCACTATCGACCTCACGCTTCTTCTGAGAAACGACTTCATGCAGCCTCTACGGGAACGAGGTCAAAACCGAGGGCAGCGGCCTGGGTTTTGAGGCGCCGGGTCTTTCGAACCCTGGTCTGGTGCTGATGCT
>JBDHGR010000425.1:0-4438 GCA_039589815.1 Gemmatimonadota bacterium
GTCCCGCCCTTTCTGTTGATAGATCCGGATGAGGAGGACGCTGGCATCCGCTCGGTGGGGTTCCGCACCCAGGATCTCGTCGAGAATCGCCTCCGCTTCGGCGACCCGGCCGGCTTTTTCGTACAGGAAGGCCAGATCACACCGTCCGTCGGTGGTGGCGGGCGGAGATCTCTCCAGGCGGTCGAGTTCCGCTTCCAGAGCCCCGAAGGTCCGAATCTCACTGCCCAGACAAGCAGTTTTCCGCCCCCCGGCGCCTGTCGGCTCAACTGCTGACGGGACGGCGGACCTCGACGAACAGCCGGCCTGGAAAAGGCACGCTGCCAGGGCCAACAGGGGAAGGCGGGCTCCGCCAGGCAGACTCTTGCACCCAGCCTGGCTCATCAGTCCATCACGCATACTCATAGAGCAGATCCCTCCTATGGGAACTCCAGGAAGCTCATGGGACCGGGTCACCGATGATCTTGGCTCGCACCAAACGATCCAGGAGAGGGAATTCTCGGTCCAGGTACTCGTTCCCTCCCTCGATGATGGGACCTTGCCTGCCGTGCCTGACCCCACTCCCCGACTCCTCCCCGTATCCGGAGTAGAGTTGGTCCACCACGTCCATTCCCTCTATGACCCGACCGAAGATGGAAAAGGGCTCTTGGTCATTTCGCGTGTTGTCATCCAAGTTAATGTATATCTGGGTGTTACGTGTTCTTGGCTCAGGTGACATGGCAAATGCGAAGGTGCCTCGAACATTACTTCCCTGGGCGGGGTCATCCTCCAACTGTTGGTTCAACCAGGCGGCGTTTACCGCAGGATCACCGTGTAGGCCGAACTGGACGATATAACCCTGACTCACCCGGTGAAACCGGGTGTCGTCGTAGTACCCGAGCCGAATCAAATTGTAAAACCGATCTACGCCGATGGGGGCGGCTTCCCGTTCCACCTCCACCAGGAAATGGCCTTTGCTGGTCTCGAACCGTGCCCGCCAAACCGGCGGCGCCGCCTCAACCCATTCGGGATTGGAGGGATCCAGAAGGAGTGCTGACCGGGCCGACGCATCAGGGTCGGCCTCCCCTGAGCAGCTGACCAGACTCAGGAGTACAATGGACCATGGGACAGCGGAGCCGCCAGTAGCTCTGAACCGACCTGCGTTCCAGTTCGGCATTTCGTTCCTCGATTCGGGTCCCACCCTCCTTCTCTTCCCCGGTTCCTGACGGGGAGACGAACCCAGTGAGTTTGCCTCCTCCGGCCCGGCGGCGCAAAATGCCGTGGCGAACCGGTCTCGTCTCGGCGGGTCAATCGCCCTAAACATGTAAAGCCTCGTCAGCGGAGGAACCATGCGAGCCTATCGAAGAACTTCGATCCATCTTCTTCTTTTTTTCGCGGTTGTTTCGCCTCAATTCCTCAACGGCCAGGGCACCTTGGAGGACTACCGGCGGGCCGCCACCGTGCGGGACCGGTTGGAGGGGCTTGCCGTGGGGGTGCCGGGCGCTCCGACCTGGATCGGTGACACCAACCAATTCTGGTATTCCGTTTCGGTGACGGGCGGAACCGAGTTCATGGTGGTGGACGCCGCTACCCAACAAAAGGAACCGGCATTCGACCACAGCAGACTGGCGGCCGGGCTCTCCTCGGCCACTGGAGAGGAGTATACCTCCATCACCCTTCCCTTTCGCACCTTCGAATATGCTGACGGGCGTCAGGCCATCGCCGCTGATGCCGAGGGTTCCCGTTGGCGGTGCACGCTGACAGACTACGCCTGTACCCGCATCGGAGAAGCGCGAGGAGGGGGCGCCGGCCGAGGCGGTCGTGGTGGAGGGGGGTCCAGAGGCGGGTTCGGGGCTGGAGGCGACACCGTCACCGCCATCGTATCGCCAGATAGCACCAAGGAAGCCTTCATCCAGAACTACGATGTCGCCATAAGGCCCTACCGCCGGCCCGGCACGAGCGCAGCACCTGGCGGATTCGGGGGCGGGGGCGCCAGGCCCGGCGCCCGGGCATCCCAGGAGCCGACCTACACCCTTCTGAGCTACGACGGCTCGGAGGGGGACGCCTACCAGCTGCGGTCGATCGTTTGGTCCCCCGACTCGAAGAAGCTCGTGGCCTACCGGCAGAAGCCCGGTTATACACGGATTGTCACCTACGTTCGATCCTCCCCCCCGGACCAGCTCCAACCCCTAACCGAGACCAGAAACTACCGGAAACCCGGCGATGTCCTGGACTTCAACCAACCCGTGCTTTTCGACGTGGAGTCGGGCCGGCAGACCATCATCGATCGGGCGCTCTTCCCCAACCCCTATCAGATTTCTCGGCCAAGATGGTGGGAGGATAGCCGAGGCTTCGCCTTCGAGTACAACCAGCGTGGGCACCAGGTCTATCGGGTCCTGGAGGTGGACGGGACCACCGGTGCCGTCCGGGCCATCATCAGCGAGGAGGTCCCCACCTTCTTCGCCTACCGAAACGCCACGGCCGGCCTTCGAGACACGGGCCACAGGTTTGTCTTTCCCATCGATGACGGCAGGGAAATCCTCTGGATGTCCCAGCGGGACAACTGGGCCCACCTCTATCTCTACGACGGGGCCACCGGCGAGGTGAAGACCCAGGTGACGAAGGGTGATTGGACGGTGAGTGCCATCGATAGCGTTGATGTGGAGAACCGCCAGATCTACTTCCAGGCCCTGGCCATGAACCCCGACCAGGATCCCTACTTCATCCACTTCTATCGCATCAACTTCGACGGCACCGGCCTCCTCGAGTACACCCAGGGTAACGGAAACCACTCCGTCTCCTGGTCCCCGGACAGACAGTACTACGTGGACACATACTCACGGGTGGACATGCCCCCGGTCATGGAGCTCCGGCGAGGCGGCGATGGGCAAATGGTGACGGAGCTGGAGCGGGGCGACATGTCGGCCATGCTGGCCACGGGCTGGCAACCGCCGGAGGTCTTCGTTTCGAAGGCCCGGGACGGCGTCACAGACATCTGGGGGATCATCGTCCGCCCCTTCACCTTCGACCCGAACAGAGAATATCCGGTCCTGGAGCAGATCTACGCCGGTCCCCAGGGCTCCTTCGTGCCCAAAACATGGGGCGGTGGCCAGAACCTCATCTCCACCGCCGAGCTGGGCTTCATCATGGTCCAGATCGACGGGATGGGGACCAACAACCGGTCCAAGGCATTCCATGACGTGGCCTTCAAGAACCTGGGGGATGCCGGTTTCCCCGACCGCATTATCTGGCACAAGGCGGTGGCGGAGAAGTATCCCTGGTACGACATCTCCCACGTTGGCCTTTACGGGGGGTCGGCGGGTGGCCAGAACGCCATGGGCGGCGTCCTCTTCCACGGCGATTTCTACGATGCGGCATTCGCGAGCTCCGGGTGCCACGACAACCGCATGGACAAGATCTGGTGGAATGAGCACTGGATGAGCTGGCCCCTGGGGCCCCAGTACGAGGCATCCTCCAACGTGGTGAACGCCCACCGCCTCACGGGGAAGCTCTTCCTGGCCGTGGGGGAGATGGACACCAATGTGGATCCCGCCTCTACCATGCAGGTGGTGGATGCCCTGATCCGGGCGGGCAAGTCCTTCGAGTTGCTGGTGGTGCCCAACGGCGGCCACGGAGCGACGGGATTGAACGGGAATCGAAAACGACAGGACTTTTTCGTGAAGTCTCTCATGGGGATCGATCCGCCGGACTGGAACAGTGGAATCACCCTGGGGACGGACGAAACCGGCCGGCCCATCATGGAACCGGACTTCGAAATCGAACCGCCGCCCGGGTTTTTCGAGAATCCGGAGGAGGATCCGCCGTACACGTGGTGGTAGGAGACTCTCTCGGCGAGGCACGACGATGAGCATCGGGAACCCAGGTATGTGGCCCAGGGCAGTTGCCCTCCTTTTCCTGATTTCTCTCCTATTCCCCTCCGTTTCTCAGGCTCGTCAGGTAGAATCCGATACCGGCCCCGTGGTCCGAGGAGTGGTGACGGACGGGGAATCGGGTGTCCGGCTGGCGACCGTCGCGGTCTCCCTGCTCTCGGAGGGGGGCCAGGTCGTCAGGATGACCCTGAGCGACCGAGAAGGCGCTTACGTCCTCACCGTTTCGACCCCCGGCAACTATCGCATACGGGCGGAGAGGGTCAGTTACCAACCGCAGGAACGGGGGCCATTCACCCTCCAGGTTACCGACACTCTCACCGTGGATTTCCAACTCTCCCCTGCCCCCTTCCTCCTGGACTCCATCCTGGTGAGCGTGCACCGACAGGGCCGTACCATCGGCGCGGGGGAACAGTTGGTATACGGTCGACTCCTGGACAATGAGAGCGGCGAGCCCATACCCCAGGGTATGGTTCAGCTGATGTCCGAGTCCCGATCGGAGGCGGCCACCACCCTGAGCAACGACGACGGTCTGTTCTGGTTGGTGAGCCCCAACGCCGGAACGTATCGGCTCA
>JBDHGR010000426.1:0-4631 GCA_039589815.1 Gemmatimonadota bacterium
TACGGAGTGGCAACAGGCGGTGGTTCCGATGGATCGTTTCCCGGGGGGCGTTCGCCGCGACATGCTCGCGATGATCACCTTCGAGGCCCTCGCTCCGGGGACCACGACCATCGAGATCGGGCCGATGGCCTTCTCTCTCGCCCCGGACCCGCTGCCCTCCCTGCCCCCACCGGCAGCAGGCGAGGAGCCGCTGGGCCTTCAACACAAGGCGACTTGGGTGTGGAATACGGCAGAGTTGCTCGAGACCCCCAGCCGGATGTCGTCCCTCTTCGATTTCCTCGAGAGCAGTGGGTTCGACCGCGTCTTTCTGCAACTTCCGGGGATCCCGGATCGGCCAAGCAGACCCG
The DNA here is from genome assembly GCA_039589815.1 of Gemmatimonadota bacterium. GTDB lineage: Bacteria > Gemmatimonadota > Gemmatimonadetes > Longimicrobiales > Gaopeijiaceae > JABDNZ01. Next base: position 348 of record JBDHGR010000426.1, read on the forward strand.
GAGAGCTGGCCATCGACATCGAAGCGATGCGGCCGTTGGTTGTTCCACGCCGGCGTACTTACCACGATTGATCACATAGCCCGGTACAATCTGGATGTTCTTCCGCACGAGCGATTCTACGGGGTCCGGTATGATATCGAACCGTATCTCTTGCCGGAGTTCCACGGGCCCAACCGTGCGCGCCTGCTTACAGGGCTCCTCCAACTCACGGAAACGTCTGTCGACCGCGCACATGCCGCCGGCCTCGTATACGGCGCCGACATCCCTTTCTGGTATGATGCGCTGTCAGAAGAGACCCACGAAAGGGTTACCGTCTCGTATGGAGGGGTGGAGAAAAATGTCAGTGAGCACATAATCGATCTGGTCGATGACGTCGCGATCATGGACTACCGCACGGCGGCGTACGGCGCCGATGGCACCCTCCGACACGGAACCGGCGAACTCGAGTACGCCGCCACCCGCGGGAAGTCCGTTTTTATCGCCCTCGAGACCTTCGCGGTGCCAGACGAGGTATTGTTGGACTTCCACGGAGAGCCGAGGGTGGGACTTCCTGCACCTCCACCCAGCGGCCCGGTGGTGGTCGTGGGAGCCAGTCGAGATTCGGTCTATGCGGCCCTCGTCAGAGACTCGACGAGTTCGACCGGCTCAACAGAAACACTCGCTGGTTGGCTCGAACAGAACCAGTTAGACGCTGACGAGGTCCGGTGGTGGCCTGTGAGCAAGCGGGTGGAGGTGCCCGCCAGGAAGATCTCTTTCGCCAACCAGGATCCGCGAATCCTGGATCGAGTCATGCGCGCGACGGCCCAGGAGTTCCGCCGGTACGACTCGTTCGTCGGGTTCGCCATTCACCACGCCCAGAGCTATCGAGCTCTGGTGGGGGGCTGGCCTCGGCCCTGGTGATCGTCTCCCGGCGGTCACAGTTCCTTTACAAGGTTGGCCCGCTGCCCCCGTCCTCGACCTGGAAATCCTCGAACCGGTACCCCAGCATCTCGACGTCCTTGGCGAAGTGCCGGGCCACGAGACCCACCGTATCATCGGTATAGTAGCTCCGGTAATCCTGAAGCCGGTCCGAGGCCTTCCGCTTGTGGGGAAGGGTTGGCGTTCGGATCCCGATTCGTTGGCAGACTGCTTCGAAATCCGCCAGGAGGTTCTCGTACCGGCCCAGAAAGTCCACGATGAGGTTCCCGTGAAGATCAACCAGATGGTCCGTCTGGAGGCGATTGGACGTTTCGATGTGCGGCTCCAGAGGCCGTTCCGGGTCGAACCTCCACCTGAGGAAATCCCCGAACTCCTCCCTCCCCTCCATCAGGTGCGGCCATGACCGGCGGATGTGGTGATAAGAGCTCACCTGAAGGTCCCAGGGGTTTCGAACGAAGGTGAATTTGAAGAGACCGTCGAAGAAGGCTTCGGGTAGAGCCTCCTTGGCCAGGATGGCCTTGGCGTGCCGTGGGAACTTCATCCCGATCCGGTCCCTGGACAGCCCGTGCAGGCGATGACAAATCCCTTGGGCATAGTACCAGGGATCCCTCCATCGAAGGGGCTGGAGAGCTTCCCTCACGCTGGTGCCGCCCGTCTTGGCGATATGGACAAAAAGGAAGTTGTATTTCAGAGATAGGAGCATGTCTGGTTTCTCAACGGGATGAAGGTCGGGCCACCCGCCTCACTCCTCCCGGAACTGGCAGGGGGCGGATCTCCCGGGAAGAAGAATCCTGGAGTGACCTCCTCTGGGCAAGGGCCACCCACTACTTTCAAACGATGATGAGGTCCCGTAACCCTTCTGTTGGCATCGAACCAACAGAAACCCCGCACCCCGGCCCACCCGGCGTCCCCAGGTTCCTCGACGGGACCCGGGTACTGATGCTTTTAGGCGTTTACTTCACGGCCCATCTCTTCATCCGCTTGGCCATCTCCTCGACTCTCACCCTGGACGAAGCGGAGCAGGTTCTTCTTGGTCAGTGGTTTCAGTGGGGATATTCGGGCCAGCCGCCCCTTTACGCCTGGGTCCAGCACCTCGTCTTCGGCCTTCTTGGCAGGAACCTCTTTGCGCAGGCCCTCCTGAAGAACGGGCTCCTGTTTCTCGCCTATTGGTTCTTCTGGATGACGGCCCGGCGCCTTTGGCCAGGTCAGCGGACCCTGGTTTCCCTGGCCGTGCTTTCCTGGCTTTTCCTTCCCCAGCTCGTCTGGGAGGCCCAGCGTGACCTCTCCCATTCGGTCATGGTCCTGACCATGGCGTCCGCATCCCTTTACGTGGTTGCTAGAGCCCTGACGACCAGAGGACCGGAATCCCGGTCAGGACCAGCGACCCTCTGGTACGTAGCGTATGGCGTCCTGATGGGCCTGGGCATGCTCAGCAAGTACAACTTCGTGGTTTTTGCCGGAGCTCTGAACCTGGCCCTTCTATGCCTGCCGGAGGGGCGAGCCCTCCTCCTCAAACCCAGGATGCTGGTGGGGCTCGGCTGCGCTTTCGCCTTATGCAGCCCCCACTTCGCCTGGGCCGCCGGCCACGCGGAAGTCGCGGCTCGATCCCTTTCCAAGGTTGAGGCATCGATCCGGAACAACCGGATCGTAGGCATCTGGGTCCTCTTTGTGGCCGTGGTTTCGTTCCTTACCCCCCTATGGGTCGCGTGGCTGGGATTCTTCCCCGGGTTGTTCAAGAAGTCCGAGGATCGGGGAAAGACAGTGCTTCATCGCCTGATCCAGGCCTATCTAGTGGTCCTGGCCACGGGCCTCACCTTCGGGGTGCTGGTGTTGGGCGTGGCCCATGTCAAGGAACGGTGGATGCTGCCCGTCCTCTTCCTTTTGCCCCTTTTCTTCTTTTCCGGGGCAGAGGGTAGCGGATTGGGCCCCGGTCGGGTCCGCTGGTTCAGCCGGTTGGCCATGGCGGTTGCCTTCGTAGCCCTCCTGGCCTCGGGCTCCCGGGCCATCTTGGGTCCGACCCTTGGGGTGACGACACGGGTGAACTATCCTTTCGACGAAGTCGCACGGGAGCTGTCCGAGGCAGCCTCCCAGGATCCTCACATCCTCACTCATAACGCCTGGTTTGCCGGGAATCTTCTCAAACGGTTCCCCGGAGCCCGGGGTTATGTGCCCGGGTTTGTACTCCCTGATCCTGTCCCGGAAACGCCGGTCCTGGTGGTATGGGATGCAGTCCGGAACGAAACATTGCCAGAGGAGATCAGGGAGGATCTGACCAACCGATTTGGCTTGGATCCCACCGGGATGGAACCGGAGTATCTGGTGCTCCCCTACAAATTCGGAGCAGGGAGGGAAGCCAGGGTTGCTTACCTGACCCTGGGTGGCCCCCCGTCCTAGGCGGGCATGACACCATCCACGGCGGCCTCCGCCACCCCTCAACATGGCCACCCTCGCCTTGACGGCGTCAGCCCGGGCTGGGTATACGTGACTCATCCCGGAAAACTGTATTCCACCCCTTGGGGAGGCACCCATGTGTACGCTGCTCCGCTTGCCGCTCGCCCTCGTCTTTACCGCGGCCCTCATCCTTCCATCCGCGGCCCAATCTCCAGGGGAGGGTCAACTGGGGCCAGACCTCCTCGAGGCTCTGCACTGGCGAAACATCGGGCCCGAGGGGAATCGGTTCAGCGCAGCGGTGGGCATTCCAGGGGACCCGCTGACCTACTACGTGGGGGCGGCCTCGGGCGGGATCTACAAGACCACGGATGGGGGCGTGCACTGGGAGGCCATCTTTGACGACCAGCCGGTTCAGTCCATTGGCAACCTGGCCATCGCTCCCAGCGATCCCAACATCGTTTGGGCCGGTACCGGAGAGGCCAAGATTCGAAGCCACATCTCTTTGGGGCAGGGGGTCTACAAATCAACGGATGCCGGTGAAACCTGGACCCTCATGGGACTGGAGCGAACCGGGCGGATCTCCCGCGTAATCGCTCACCCGAAGAACCCTGACATCGCCCTGGTTTGTGCTCTGGGGCATGCCTACGGACCCCAGCCCGAGCGCGGTGTGTTCCGGACCGCTGACGGTGGGAAGACGTGGGACCACGTCCTCTTCGTCGATGAAGATACCGGGTGTTCGGATCTGGCCATGGACCCGTCGAACCCGAGGATACTCTTTGCGGGAACCTGGCAGTTGGAGATCCACACCTGGGGCCGGACCAGTGGTGGGCCCGGCGGCGGACTGCACGTCTCACGGGATGGTGGGGTCACCTGGACAAGACTGGAAGGGAACGGCCTCCCGGAACAACCCGTCGGGAAGGTGGCGGTGGCCATCGCAGCCTCGAACCCACAGAGGGTCTTCGCCATGTTCGAGAC
>JBDHGR010000427.1:0-4418 GCA_039589815.1 Gemmatimonadota bacterium
AACCGTGGAGGTGCGCCGGCGAACCAACCGGTCGCAGAGCTCCTCCGGCACCTCGAATTCGGCGTCTCCGAAGGCGCATTCGATGACGAGAAGGGGGAGCCCCTGCCTCCTGATTCTCTCGGAGAAGACCCTGAAGTTCTCCAGCTTGTTCCTGTAGCCCGCAGGATTGAACAGGGACACGATCCCCCACAGCTCCCCAGGCAGAGACTTCGGCAGCTTGGGAACGGCGCCGCGTTTCGGGTTTCGATGTTTGGTTACCAAGGCACCGCTCATTCCTTTAAAACCGAGTATGGTCATAGGCATGTAAGGGAGAACACACACCCATGTCCTCCGCCAGTTCCGTGAGGAGCTTCCGATGTTCGTCGCTCAGGGGTATGCCCCGATCGGCATTTTCCTCTTCCCACGCGAACTCCATCCCCCCCGCCAGCTCGGCCCGATCGAACGGAACAAGCGGTTCCATCCCTCGGGCCTGGCCAATGTGACGATCCACATGGGCCATGAAGGTATCCAGGTCCATGAAGCGAGAGACATCCCAGGCTGTCAGGAAGCTCCCCTGGTCCGCACTCCACGGCGATTCAGGGGGCAACCCTTCGGGCCGCCATACCCCGGCCAGAAGCCCACCCAAAACCACGTTGACGGAGCCGATGCCAAGGGCCTTGACGAACACCTCGGGGAACTCGGCCATGAGTTCCTTGGTCCGTGGCAGGAGGGTCGCCCCCATGTCAAGAACCAGCGGAGGTTGATCCCCCGCAGGAATGCCGACGCTGATGGGCGAGTTTCCAGCAGCTGCTGTAACCACCTTTCCTTCCTTCGGTTGAAACCGATGGCTCGAAACGGCTAGACCTACACAATCCTCCTGGAGTGCCATGCGAGTCCAGTTCCCCGCTGCCCCGAAATGGTGGTGATGGTATGTGGTGACGGCCCCTACCCCATATTGTTGAGCCCGCGCAACGGCCAGGGCCATGCCAGTGTTGCAGGCATGAAACCCCAGACCCCCATCTCCATCGATGACCGCCGTGGCGCCGTCTTCCCTTTCCATCCGCACGTCCGGCCGGGGATTCACTTTCCCTTCCCGAAGCAAGGGGATGTAGTTCGCGAGGGCCCTCGTGCCGTGGCTGAACACGCACCTTCGATCGCAGGCCACGAGTTTTCCAGCCACCAGGGCAGATCCTTCCGAGTCCATACCCGAGGCTCGGAGAAGTTCCACTACGAGGCCCTGCAGAGCCTCGGAGGGTACTCGAACACCGTGCTTCGGGGGGTGGTTTCGAAACCGCGGAGTCATGATTCGTCGAATACCTCCGTTGCCACTCCCTGCCTACGGCCTGTCCGAACCGTGAAAACCTCGAAATTGTGCAAGAAAAGGTCCGTTTCCCAATCCTCCTCACAGAGGAAGCGGGTCCGATCCCGGAAAACAAGTGTTTACCATTCCACACTCGGCACGCAACTTCCGTATGGAACACCTGTATAGGAAGGCTCGACACACCGCCTCTGAGAAGAGCCCCGGAATGTCCAGACCGGCGAACTCCGTGCTATTTAGCCTCCTCTTGGGAGGGGCCCTTCGGCTCTACGGCCTCGGCTCCGAGAGCCTTTGGTTGGACGAGGCCAACACGGCCCGGCGCCTCGGACTCACCTTCAAGGAGCTCTTCTTCGACACTGGGAGCGCATCCCAGCTCCCCCTTTATTATTGGATGACCAAAGCCTGGTGCACTCTGGCGGGAACGGGGGAGGTGGCACTCCGGTTCCCGGCCCTGGTCTTCGGCCTCCTGGCCATCCCGGCGGTGTTCTTCTTGGGGCGTGAACTACTGGATGATGCCGTCGGAGCCTGGGGAGCGTTCTTCATGGCCATCAACCCCTACTTCATCCATTACTCCCAGGAAGCCCGGCCTTACACCCTTTTCGCCCTTCTTGCCTTAGTGGCCTGGCTCTTCCTGGTCCGGTGGATACGCTCCCGGAAAACGGCCGACCTCACCAACTCCATGTTCGCGACGGCCGGGGTGCTCTACACACACCCTTTCGGCGTTCTCATTCTCCCGACCCTCCTGGCGGTGCTTCTGCTCTATTCACCGAGAGAGGGTGGCCGGCTCACCGTCCCGGGCTTCCGATGGTTCTGGCGAGGCTTGGAGCTGGTCGGCATCCTCTACCTTCCCCTCCTCTACCGCGTCGGCAGGGAGCTTCTCCTGAAGCTGGACGGAGGCTCGGCGGGGGCCTGGTTGCCGGATCCAGGTTGGACAGCCCCCTTCGAGACCGCCGGACACTACTTCATGAGCCCCTGGCCGGCACTTTGGGTTCTGGGCCTGACCCTCTTCGTCTTCGTGCGTGACCCCGGAAAGGACCGGCAAGGACGATCATTCCTCGTTTTCGTAGCCTCGGTTTGGGCAATCTTCACGGCCGCCCCCTGGCTGATTTCGGTGACCATCACGCCGCTCTTCTACCACCGGTTCACCATCCCGGTCCTGCCCCTCCTCCTGATTCTGTTTGGATTGGCCCTGACGAGGCTGCGCTCCTTCGCCCGTTGGATGTCGGTGGCCGCGGTGGTGGTTCTCACGGCAATTCCCGTCTTTTCGTTCCACACCAAGGTTGACAAGCCAACGTGGCGGGAGGCTCTCGAAACCATGAACGACCGACTTTCCCCAGGAGACCTTATCATCCGTGACCCCGGTTGGTTGAAGCCCCTGACTGCTTACTATCTTCATCCGCCGCCGGGGGTCCACCAGCTCTCTCCCTACTCGGTGACCGACCTGGAGGAGCCCCTCGGCTCGGCACGTGAGGTCTGGGTGATTACCATGGAAGACGGCGAAGTAGGAGTGGAAGGGCTGCTTCGATCAGGAACGATTCCAGGCTGGGTCCTTCTCTCACGCCAACCTTTGCCCGAAACCTCGAGGAAGAATCCCCACGCCTTGAGTCTCCACCAGATGACGATTGCCCGATTCGAGAGAGAGGATCCAAATCAGATCCTTGCCATAGTCCACCGTTTGGCCAGTATTAAACTGATGTTTCCATCACCCTCAGTCCCAGGATCCGGATGATCTACTTCGTGGTCCGAGACCTTGCCAGATGGGGTATCGAGGACTATCTGGCCTCGCAGGGGAGTCCTTTGGCGCCCCGGGTCGGGATGGTAACCTACGAGGAACTCCCCCTCCGAAGTGAGCTACCCATCGGTTCCTACATCTTCACCCAACGGGATGATCTCCTTCCCAGCGAACTGGAGATGGCTGCCGAAGTCGGGGACCAGGTGGAGAGGGCCCCTTCTTTCCGGTTGTTCAACCACCCCTCCCGGATCCTGGGACGGTACGACCTGCTCAGAACTCTGAACGGGCTCGGCCTCAACGATTTCAACGCCGCCAGGGCTTGCGACGACACCCGGCATCTCAGGTTCCCCGTGTTCATCCGGGAGGAGCGCCACCACACCGGGAGCCTTACGGACCTGATCCGATCCCAATCGGAGCTGGATCGGGCTCTTGGGGACCTGCTTCTCCGGGGGTGGCGAAGACCCGACCTCCTGGTGGTGGAGTTCTGGGACACCCAGGACGAGCAGGGCCTCTTCCGCAAGTATTCGGCCTACGTGGTGGGATCGAAGATCATTCCCCGGAGCCTGCTATACAGCAGCCGGTGGATGGTGAAATCCGAATCCAAAACCCTGGACGAGGAGGTGGCCCGGAAAGAGTTGGAGTATGTCCGGTCAAACCCCCATGGAACCTGGTTGCAGGAGGTGTTTTCCGCGACCGGAATCGAATATGGACGGATCGACTACGGTGTCGTGGGAGATCGGCCCCAGGCTTGGGAGATCAACCTCTATCCGACGATCGTCCGGCCCAGTTGGAAACCCGCTTCCATGTCCGCCGGACAAAGAGCCCTTCGCCAGACTGCCCGGGCCCTCTTCTTCGACCGTTTCCAAGCGGCGTTGGAGGCCATTGACGTCAAGTTGCCCTCCACCAACGGACGGGTCAGGATCGAGTTGAAGGACGAGCTCCTGGAGAGGCTTCGCCAGGACCGACGCCGGGAGCGCCGAAGGACCCTGCACCATCGCCTGTTCAGGAAGATGTCCTCCTGGGGTCTTCTGCACCCCCTCTGGCGCCTGGTGGGCCCAGCGGGAGCCAGGGTCGGAGCTGCCGTAGCCAACTTTCGACGGCCGGAGTAAAGCCGTAGGAGAGTCGGGCGGCCGACGCAGACGGTCAACCCACCTGCTGAAGGTGATCGGCCAGTCGGAGCGCAAGCGCGACGATCGTCAGGGTGGGATTGGAATAGCCGGCGGTGGGGAATACCGACCCTCCCGTGACGTATAGGTTCTCGACACCGTGCAGCCGACCGTCGGCATCCACGACCCCATACCTCGGATCCACGCTCATGCGCGTGGTACCGGCGTGGTGGCAAGCGTTGGGGTCGGGTCTCTCACCCTTCCGGATGTGGACCCTACCCAC
>JBDHGR010000428.1:0-4414 GCA_039589815.1 Gemmatimonadota bacterium
AGGTTCTCGCGATAAAGAAGGAACTGGTTGTCGCGGTACCGGTTGGAGTAGTCCGAGACGTGTGGGGTCATGATGACACGGGGCAGATCCCAAAGCTCGAAATCGTTTTGCGGCAAGTCGTCCGCCCCAAAACCAGCGATCGATCCCGACCTGAGCGCTTCCTTCAAATCTCCCCAGTTGATCACCGGAAGTCGCACGATACTCACGAAATAAGCGGACTCTTTCATCGAGTCGAAGAACTGCGCGTTGAACATGTCCTGAGTGTCGGGAGTGTTGGGAACGGAGGCATACACCACATCGGCCTGGGCCGCGAGCTCATACATCTCGTGGGAGAGGCCGACGTAGTCGACGAATGACGGTCCGGACCGGCTAGTGTTCCGCGTGGCGATCACACGCATTCCCAGTGAGTGGGCCAGGCGGGCGACCTCCGTTCCGATACTTCCGAGCCCCACCACCAATAGGGTTTGATCCTGGAACTCCCTGTCCAGGTTCTTGTCCTTCACCACATCGGTCTGGGTCCTTCCCCAGAAATGCTCCTCCTGCCTGTCATGGTGGATGTCCATCCCACCGATCAGGGAAAGCATGATCGTTAGGGAATGCTGGGCTATCGCACGGGCAGTCATGCCCCGTATCGAGGTGGCCAGGATGTTGCGTTCACGGAGAATCCGGTTGACTTCGCCGGGCGGGTTGCCACCGGTGAAACACCCCGCTACCCCGACGCTGCCTGATTGAATCCATCGCACCTCAGGACCGATGGCCGCAACGGTGCTCGCTGAGCAGCCCAACCCGAGGACTACGTGGGCATCGGCAAGCACCCCACGATCCACAGCATCACTCCGGTTTCTGACAGGAATCAACTCAACCCCTGGTGCCACCTCCTGGAGGAAGGCCATCCGTTCTTCCCGCTGATCCCACTCCTCGGGAACCACGACGACCACCCTTTCCGGGGGGGCCCACCCCGGCAGCTCTCGGATGGGCACATCGCTTTCCCGGAGGCTGAACACCTCGACCAACTCCTCGGGTGTGAAGTCTTGATAGGACCCTGTCGGGGGACCGGTTGGTTCGGTGGGGGCCCCGGTCGGTTCAGCAGGCGCCTCCCTGCCGTTGGAGCAGGAGAGGGCCAACAACGAGATGCCGACAGCGATTGGTTGCACAACTGGTCGCCTGCGGATTCTCGGCGCCGTCGACATGAGCGTCCCAGCCTTTCGGGATAAGGTTCTTGATGAGAACCCAAAGCCCGGAAGGCTTGCCCACAGCCACTCCGAGTGGGTTCGCCAAGCAGAATACGATCCGCCACCGGGGTTGTCGACGGTGGGGGATGACTGAGTCCAACCGGGCGGAGACGCACTGTTCCCCTGGGGAGGCTCACGGCCCCTATTCGAGCAGCCTCACCGCCTTTTCCAAAACAGCTAATCCCGACGCTTCCTCTTCGATGCCGCGTTCGAGAATCGGTGCGCACGCCTCGATCCGCTCTGGAGCTCTGGCCCGTTCCTGGAGAGTGGGGCGGGGTGGGTTACATCCCTGAGTTTCACCCAGGTAACGATCGTAGGAGCGGAAGGCCTCTTGGTAGTGGTGGGCGGCCGCCAAAATCATGCTTCGGGCTTCATCGTTTTGCTGTTCCGCTACAGACCTCAGCCAAACTTCCGAACAGCGTCTGGCCATGAGCCGTTCGAATGTTGCCCAACAGAACCACTCGTGGGTTTCCTCGAAGTCCTTGGTCGGGTCCATGACGTCGGATAGGTAGCTTCGGAGGGCTGCCAAACCCTGGGGCACTCCCTTCCATTCGTGCGCCGCGCCCTTCTCGACGGCCCGCAAAAGGGCTGCTTTGGTGGTCTCCTCTTTGGGTCGCGGCTCCCTCTCCCTCACGAAAGAGTAGACCGCGTATGGATTGAGGCCGTCCACATGGATCCACCCCGTGTCGACCGTACCGTCGAAGAACACTTGACGGCGCCCCTTCTTCGTTCGATAAGCCGTGATGAGCCCACCGTCCATATGCTCACTCATGATCGGTGTACCTGAGTCCACCTGCCTCTTCACGAATTCCCAGAGTCGCTCCGGGTCCGCTGTGAGAGCCATTTCATATCCCAACCCGTATTCTCTGGGTAGAAAAGCGAAGACCTCCGAGGGGCCGTCGGATTCGGGCCTGCCCCGGACCGCCATGAAGGCCGGGGAGATGTCCTGATAGAGGTATCCGAAGCTGAAAGCCCATCCGCTGGCGGCTGCAAACTCCATGAACCCCGTTGGAATTCCGGCGTGGTTGAGAGCTGCGACCACGGCCAGGGGAACTCCGGCCCCGGCATAGTCGGGGATCGGTTCCTCGGAGCGTGATCGCACCCCTTCCAGGGAGATCTCGGTACGGGGAGGGTGAGACTGAGCCTCCTCGGTTAGCTCCTTCCAACTCCCGTAGCCGTACTGCATCGCCAGAGCGAGTTGCGCTTCTGAAAGGGACGCGGCGGCTTCGAGGATTTCATCGTCAGTCAGTTTGGAATACCGACGGACGCGTCGGAACAGAGAACAACAGGCGGAGAACCCGCGGCGCTGCGCCGCGAGGAGCATCTTCGCCTGCTTCTTGAGGTGGTCGATACTGGGGTTTCGGGGAAGCGAGGAGTGCATCAGAGGCCTTCCTTTCACGCTAAGCCTGTGGCCTGCACGCGTGGGCCGAAAAGAAGGTCGGTCTCATCTGTATCACCGGAGGTGGGTTTGACCCTTTCCGCAGGCCAGGGGGCGGCCTCCGATCGCCTTCCAGCAAGATTCGAACTGGTTCCTAGCCTGTCAACTCTGTCTGCTTCCTCGGGGCTGATGCCGGGGCGACCACCAACACGGAGTATCGGGATTCCAAGATCCATGCACTGGCACCGGGGATCGCCGCCTCACCGCTTCTCGCGGGTTCTTGTCATATCAAAACTGCGGGGCGGCACCCGGTCAGGGTTGTGGCCCCGACCTCTACCTTGCCATTGTCTGGTCGACCGTTCGCAATGTCCGACCTTCCTCCTCCCAACCAAACATGGCCCAGCCCCCGAGGGACCGTTAGCTTCCCAAACTTCGACACCGCTCCGCCCGCTTGAAGGCTCATGACGTCCGACCAATACACCGAGCTCATCGATTTCCTTGGCCGAAAGTTCGGCAGAATCGATGAACGCTTCGATGCGCTGGACGGACGCATGGATGGGTTCGAGGGCCGCATGGATGGGCTCGAGGGCCGGCTCACCAAGGTGGAGGTGGGTCTTGAGGCCCTACGGGGCGACGTTCGGCTTCTGGCAGAGGGCCTGACCACCGTCAACAACCGACTCGACCGGTACCATCGGGATCACGAGATCCGGATCAGGGCCCTCGAGGCACACTGGTTCGAGGCCTGACTGGGCCGATACCCGTTAGTCTGGCGACGGCCCGCAGCGCATCGAAGTGTTGAAACAGGTGTACTCTATCCCCCCTACCGCTTCCCGGCGCTCCTTCCCCCTGACATTCCCGCCGACAACCCCAGCTTGTAGTTGAACCTCAACATCAGGTAACGCCCCAGGGACTCCACCCGGGTTTCCTGGATAAAACTGGCTGTGGAGTTGAAGGCGACGCTTTGATTCTGGTTCAATAGGTCGAACCCGATGAGCTCGATCTCGACCCGCTCGTCCATGACCAGCCGGGAGATGGAGGCGTTGAGCAGGGCCACGTTTTGCCCCGGACCGAACACGTCCTCATCGAACCCCTGCCAGTTGAGTGTGGAGGTGAGCGTCCAGAACTCTCCCAGGTACCAGCTCCCGCTGGCGTAGTAGACGCTGTTGACGTAATCCTGGTTCAACTCCTCGTTCAGAGAGTACTCGACATCGTTGAGGTTGAACCTCGCCCCCGCCCTAATATCGAAGAGCTCCTTGTCCCGGTTCTCCAGGCTCAGGTTCACGCTATGGCCCAGGAGCCGGCTCTCGTTCTCGGCCTCGTTGATGAACTCCGACCCTTTCGAGTAGGTGATACTGTAGTCGAGCTGGGTACGAGCGCCGATCGGCCGGATGGGCCGGCCGAAGTTCACGCCTGAGGTTGCCGTCCAAGAGTTTCCAGAGTTGATGGGGGTGAGCTCCTGGAGGCCTGATTCGTCAACGATCCGTGAGAGCACGATGTCGTCGGTGGTATACGACACGTTGAAGTACGTGAACAGGTTCACGAAGCTGAACATGTCGAAATACCGGTACTCCCCTCTCAGGGAATGTGTGTACTCCGGGGTAAGGTCGGGATTCCCCACATAGATGCTGAGGGGGTTGGAGTTGTCGGTGAAGGGCTGGAGTTCGGTAAGCGTGGGCTCTCTCGTCGTAGCCCGATAGTTGAAGTTCAGGTTGGTTCCTGGCTTGAACTGGTATCGGTAGTTGACGGACGGAAGGACTGATGTGTACCCGTTCTCGATCTGTTCGTCCCGATCCAGGATCTTCCC
>JBDHGR010000429.1:0-4400 GCA_039589815.1 Gemmatimonadota bacterium
GAGCGTCCTCTTCCCCTTCGGGTCTCCCAACACCATGGGTGTGGGAGCCCTCTGCTACGTCTCCTTCGCCATGATTGCACCCCACGTGACCATGGGCCGGATGCTGGTGAACATGTTCACCGACATCGAGAACGCCGAGCTCATGGTGATCTGGGGCGCCAATCCGGCCACTGACTCACCTCCACTGGATATGCACAGGTTGGAAGCGGCCAGGCGAAGAGGGGCCGATCTCATCGTCATCGACCCCCGCCGGACCGAGACGGCGGTGAGAACCGGTGCCGAGTGGATCCCCATTCGCCCTGGGACCGATGGAGCATTGGCTCTGGGGATGATCCACGTCCTCATTGAAGAGGAGCTCTTCGACGAGGTCTTCGCTCGGAACTGGACCCGTGGATTCGATGCTCTCGCCGACTATGTCCAGCATTTCCGCCCGGAGGTGGTGGAAGCCACCACCGGGGTTCCAGCGGGGACGGTCGTGCGGTTGGCCCGAAGGATCGCCGAGGCCCAGGGTGCGGCTCCGGTCATGTATACGGGCTTGGAGTATTCCAACAGCGGCAGTCAAGCCATCCGGGCCGTCCTGACCCTTTTCGCCCTGGCCGGGCAGCTGGATGTACCTGGCGGGATGGGTTTGGCCCAGCGAGACAGCCACTTTCCCATCAACCGGTCCGGTATTCTCCCGAATCCGAACCTGGACCGGGCCGTGGCTCGAGATCGATTCCCCATCTACAGCCACTACCGGGGCGAGTCCCACGCCCTGGGTCTCGTGGATGCGGTATTGAAAGACGACCCCTATCCCATTCGGGGCCTCATCGTGCATGGCGGATCGATTCTGACCTCCTGGCCCCAAACGCCTGTCTGGCGGGAAACGCTGTCGAAGCTGGACCTCCTGGTCTGCATCGATCGGAAGATGACCGCCGATGCGGCCTACGCCGACTATGTGCTTCCGGCCACCACCATGTTCGAGATCGAGTCCTACATGACCTATGGCCCCCTTTTCCGGCTCCGGGAGAAGGTCATCGAGCCCGTGGGGGAGTCACGGAACGACTACCTCATCATGGCAGAGTTGGCCAACCGCCTGGGCTACGGGCACCTTTATCCGCAGACCGAAGAAGGGTTGGTTCGGCACGTCCTGGAGGGATCCGGATTCACGCTGGAAGAAGTCCGGGAAGCAGAGGGGTTGGTGAAAGTTCCTTCGCCCATGATGGAGTACAAGAAGTGGGAAAAGGGAGGCCTCCGCCCCGACGGCGAGCCCGGGTTCGACACTCCGTCGGGGAGGTTCGAGATCGCCTCGGTTTTCCTCGAAGACCATGGTTACGAGCCGCTTCCGAAGTACACGGAACCGGTGGAAGGGCCCCAATCTCGTCCGGATCTGGCCCGAGAGTACCCTCTGGTCTTCAATTCCGGAGCCCGCCGGCAAAGTTACTTCCGCTCCCAGCATCACGGGGTTCCGGGGTTGGCCAAAGACCATCCCGGACCCCTGGTGGAAATGCACCCGGAAGATGCTGCTGGCCGGGGAATCACATCAGGGGACCTGGTGGAGGTGGCAACACCCCGGGGAGTTGTACAATTCCGGGCCGCGGTCACAGAGGACATCGTCCAGGGGGCTATCGAGTGTGATATGGGTGGAGGCGGTCCCCTCGGCTCGAAGGCCTGGCAAGCGTCCAACGTCAACGAGCTCACCGACATCGGGAATCTGGACGAAATATCCGGATTCCCGGTCTACAAGTGCCTACTAGCGGAGGTGCGGAAGGTGGGGGAGGGGGGAGCCAAAGATCGCGAGTTGGCCGCCCGGGCCACTGATCGAGCTTCGTGTTCCGGCCTGGAGCTACAATTCCTTGGTGCCGTGCCTACGAAGAAGCCCTCTCGTTTTATCTATCTGGACAACAACGCCACCACGATTCCCGATCCCCGAGTGGTGGAGGTCGTGCGGAGGCGCCTCGACGGGTTCGCGGGAAACCCCTCCAGTATCCATGCCCAGGGAAGGGAAGCGAAAGAAGCTGTGCAGGAGGCACGGCGGAAGGTGGCCAAGCTCGTGGGGACCAAGCCACGTCGAATCGTGTTCACGGGCGGGGGCTCCGAGGCCAACAACCTGGCCCTGAAGGGGGCGGCTTTCGCCAGGGAGGAAGAAGGCCGCCACCTCGTCACCACTACGGTGGAGCATCCCGCGGTGCTGGATGCTTGCAGCTTCCTGGAGCGACGAGGGTTTCGGGTGACCTACGTTGGGGTGGACGGCGAGGGCCGGGTTTCGCCCGACGAGATCGCGGCAGCCATGGAGGGGGACACCATCCTGGTGTCGGTCATGCTGGCCAACAACGAGGTCGGGACCGTGCAACCGGTCGCTGAGATCGCGGAGGTGGCTCGGGCCCACGGGGCTTGGATGCACACCGATGCGGTTCAGGCCATCGGGAAGATCCCGGTGGATGTCGAAGGCCTGGGAGTCGATCTCCTCACCCTCACCGGCCACAAGTTCCATGGGCCCAAGGGTGTGGGAGCACTTTTTGTCAGGCGAGGCATCGAGTTGGAGTCGCTGATTCATGGTGGGGGGCAGGAATCCGGGCTTCGAGCCGGAACCGAGAACGTCCCAGGCATCGCGGGCCTGGGGCTGGCCGCAGAGCTGGCTGGGTTCGCGTTGGATCAGCGAGACGAGATCATTCGCCTGCGGGACAAGTTAGAGCGGGGAATCCGGGGGCTTTTGCCCGAGGCCAGGCTGAACGGGTCCAAGGACCATAGACTACCCAACACGCTCAACCTCACCTTGCCAGACCTACGGGGGGAATCCCTCGTCATTGCCTTGGATCAAAGGGGTTTGGCCCTCTCCTCGGGGTCTGCCTGCAAATCCGGAGACCCCGAGCCCTCCCATTCCCTCCTGGCCATGGGGATGTCCAAGGAAGACGCACATTGCTCAATTCGGGTCTCCCTCTCCCGTGACACCACAGAGGAGGAGATCGACGCCGCGCTGGAGGTCCTCCGCGCGGTTCTGCAGGAGATGGAAACGACGGTAAGGTTTCTGCCGTGCAAGTAAGCTCGACTGGTACCGGCCGTCAGGAAATCGGCTCCCCTCTGTCCTTCACCCTCCGGTCATGTCCCTGATCTGATCATCCCGCCCCGTGATCTCCCATCGGATGAGGGACATCGGGATCAGTCCGGACGCCTCCATCTCGTCCATGAAGCGTTTGATGCTGTATGCGTCTCCCAGATCGGCGATCCGTTCGGCCATGAACTGTTCGATCTGGTGTTTCCCTCCAAGGTAGCTGGCCCCGTAATACGGCTGTTGGAGGTAGAAGTACTGCTCGCCCAGGACCGTGTTGCTGTCCTCCGGCATGTATCCCCTCGGAGTTCCGTCGGCGGCGAACTTCGCAGCATCTTCCATCAGGAACTCGTTGGCGTGGAGGAGAAGCCCGGAGATCCCCCGGGCCGCCCTTTGGGCGACGAGAATGTAGATGAGCTCCCTCGAACGCGGATTGGCGTCAAAGAGACCGGCGTTCATCATCCACTCTTCCATGCCGGTGGCCGTCCCTTCCGCCCGGCTGTCCCAGATGTTGTAGAGGGTGGGTGTGGCCCGGATGGGGCTGGGGTGCGGCTCTTCGGCCATCATGGCCAGGTCGAACCAGTGGTGCCCGTGGGTCCGCATGGTAAGAGGGTCCCGGTAACTCACCTCGGAGAAGAATCCTCGGAGATCGTCGTCGGTCTGGACCGGTTGAAACCTCCCTATGCGTTCACGGAGAGCCGGTGCCATGTAGTCCCGCATGGTGAGGATCTCGTTGTCCCCAAGGAATGCCACGTAGTCGTCGACGGCTTGGTTGAAGAGCCGATCGTACTCGGCTGCGGAGGAGATCCGGGTCTGCCGAGGCAGATTCCTGTTCCGATGCTCCTCGAGCTTGAGGGCAGATTGGGACCGGGCCAGCGCCCGTCGGTGGATTCCCATCAGGTCCGCCCAGGTGTAGGGGACGAGATGGACGTTTTTCAGGTACCAGTTATAGCTGTCGATGCCCACTCCTGAGGGGCCTGTCTTCGACGGAGCTTCGGCTTCCAGCCAAGCCAGGAACTCCTCCGTGGCCTGGGTGGCGGCATGGAGGGCCTCGTCCAGTTCGGCGCTGATGCCCTCGACGCGGGCGGCGTAGCTGGTGAGGTCCCGAATCTGCCCCTGCATGCTTCGGATTCCACCTCTCCAGAGGTCCCTGGCGTCCTCCACGAGATTGGTCCGGGCCTGGTCGAGAAGGGCCGGAATGGTGCCGAACCGCATGGCCAACTCCGCAGCATCGCCTGGGGCAAGCGGGTAGTCGTACGTCCAGGTGTCGATCCAGCCGTGCACCACCGGTCCCTCATGAGCCGGCACGTCGCTCTGGGCCGTGAAGATCATCATGTAGAAGGCAGGATTTCGGGCCCATGGGCGCAACACA